>DATFVJ010000286.1:0-19491 GCA_035260365.1 Streptosporangiaceae bacterium | reverse complement strand
AAGTCGCCGGGATACCCGCCTGCCTGCTCGAAGGCGTCGCGCCTGATGGCGCAGGCGCCGCCGAGGAACGTCGTGACCGCGGAGGAACGCGCCGGGTCCCCCGCCCGCAACCTCGGCACGTGCCGACGCTGGCCAGGACCGCCCGCCGGGTCGAGGACGCGGAACGAGAGCACCGCGAGCGACGGATCCGCGGCGAACCGCTCGCGCACGTGCGCGGCGAGACCGCGGCTCCCGTACCACCCGTCGTCGTCGAGGAAGAGGATCACGTCCCCCGCGCTCGCGGCGGCACCCGCGTTCCGGCCCGCGGGGATACCCACGTTGGCTGGCAACAGCACGGTCCTGCACCCGCGCGGAAGCGGCGGGAGCACCGCCCCGTTGGCGACCACCACGATCTCGACCGCGGGCCCAGCCTGATCGAGAACGCTGCGCACGGCACGGTCCAGTTCGGCCGGCCGGTCGCCCATGGTGAGAATCACGCAGGACAGCGTGACGGCCCCGGCCCGGGTGGGATCGCCGCCGGTTGGATTCCGCGTCCTTGTGCCCCTCACCCGAGCCTCCGCGAAGCGAGGACCGCTGCCAGGTGAGCGGCCACCATCACCACCCCGACCGCCAGGCAGGCGACGGTGAGCACCCTCGTGGCGGCCAGGCCGCCGCGCAGCGCGTCGATCACGGCGGCGGCGACAATGAGCAGCGAAAGCTCGACCGCCTGGATAATCCGGTGCAGCCGCAGCGCGCTGCCGAGCCGCCGCGCCCGCGCCAGGCCGGCGTGCGCGGGTTCGAGCGCGGCGTCGGCGCCCGCCGCGGGTTCGCCAGGCAGCCCCGCCTTCGCGCGCGCGACGATGACGTTGTCCGTTTCTGCCTTGATGAGAATCGCGCAGATCGCCGCGGCCAGACCGATGCTCACGTAGCCGCCGTACAGCGCGTAGTCCCCCTGCGCGCGGATGCCAAGCCCGGCGAGCAGTGCGGTCTCGGCGAGGTAGTGACCGACCCGGTCGAGATAGATCCCGGTCACCGAGGTGCGCCTGCTCCACCGGGCAAGCTCACCGTCGGAGCAGTCGAGCAGGAGGTACACCTGGATCATCAGGGCCGCCGCCACCGCCGTGGCCAGCCCGCCGACCGCGGCGACGGCACCCGCGCCGACGCCGATCACGATCATCAGCCAGGTGACCGCGTTCGGCGACCAGCCAAGGCGGGCAAAGACCCACGTTCCGTACGGCGAGAGCCGCCGCATGTAGCGCCGGCCCGCCCAGTGCTCCTCGTTGCGCCGCGCGGTCACGGAATCCGGCTGACCGGCGGCGCGCAGCTCAGCCAGCGACGGCCCGGACATACTCCTCCACTCGCTCTCCAGCCTCGTCTGCTTCCAGCCCGAGGTGCTCAAGGATGGTGTACCGCCCCGGGCGGGTGGCGGGCGCGTGGGCGACGGCCTTCGTGAACTCGGCGGTGGACAAGCCGAGTTCGCCCGGCGTGCGGGGCAGGCGGTGCCGGGCCAGGCAGGCCGAGACCATCTCGGCGCGGCGGACGTCACCGCGCAGGAACGTGCAGAACAGCGCGCCCACGCCGGCCAGCTCGCCGTGGTTGGCGGTGCCCGGGTACAACTGCTCGATCGCGTGCAGGATCTCGTGGTCGCCGCCGCTGCAGGGACGGCTCGACCCGGCCACCGACATGGCGATGCCGGAGAGCACGAGCGCCTCGGCGAGCACGGTGACGACGTCGTCGGACTCGATCGAGCCCGGCTGGTGCAGCACCGCCTCGGCGGCGCTGCGGGCCAGGATGAGCGCGAGCCCGTCGACCGGTTCACCAACGTGCGTGGCGGCAAGCTCCCAGTCGGCGGCGGCGGACAGATTGCTCACCACGTCACCGATGCCCGAGCGGACCAGCCTGGCGGGCCCGGACCGCACCCGGTCGAGGTCGACCACCACGGCCACCGGCATGGCGACACCGAACGATCCCCGGCCCGACTCGTGCTCGAGCGAGCTGACCGGCGATGCGATGCCGTCGTGCGACAGGTTCGTAGCGACCGCGACCATCGGGATGCCCGCCATGTGCGCGGCGAACTTCGTCACGTCAATCGTGCGGCCACCGCCGATACCCGCCACCGCCTCGTACGACCCGGCGCGCAGCCGCTTGCCCAGCCGCACGGCCGTATCGACCGTGCCGTCGTCGACACGGAAAACCTCGCCCGACCCGAGGTCGAGATCGGCCGCGATGCTGTCACCCTGGCCCGGCCCGAGCGCCACCGCGACGCGTCCCTCGGTCGCGATCCGGCGGTCGGCGAGCAGCGCGCCTAGTCCCGCAACCGCGTCACGGCGCACGTCGATGGACAGCGGCGCGGCAATCATCCGCGCGAGCAGCGGCATCGCTGCCTCCTCTCCAGGTACCTACCGCTATGTCAGCATCGCGCCGCGATCGTGCGCGCGCGCCGCAGGTCGTTGTGGTCATCGACCTCGACCCAGTCCACGGCGCCGATGGGCGCGACCGCGATCGCCCCGCCCCGGTCCGCGAGTTCCTGGTAGCCGTCCTCGTAGTACAGACCCGGATCACGCCGCCAGGTCGCCTCGAGCGCGTCCGCGAGCGGCCCGGCCGCCGTGGGCTCGATGAGCGTGACCCCGATGTACTCCGCGTACGCGTGCGCCGGATCCATCTGCTTGGTGATCCGGGTGAGCAGGCCCTGTTCGTTCAGGGTCACCTTCATCTCCTCGTCGCCGAGGGGCTTGATGTCGTCGACCGCGAGCACCAGATCGCTCGGACGCCGGTCCCGCATGGCGAGCACCGCCTTCTCCACGGAAACCGGGTGGACCGTGTCCCCGTTCGCGAGCAGGACGCCCTCGCGGAAGAATTCGCGGGCGAGCCACAGCGAGTACGCGTTGTTCCAGTCGCGTGCGCGTTCGTTGTGGACAAGTTCGAGCCGCACGCCGTGGGCCCGCTCCAGCGAATCAGCTCGGTCCCGCACGGCAGCCGCGGCGTGCCCGACAACGACGACGACGTCGCCCAGGCCAGCGGCGGCGAGGTTGCGCAGGGCGATGTCCAGGATCGTGGTCGCACCGTCGACCGGCAGCAGCGTCTTGGGCAGGGTGTCCGTGTCCGGGCTCAGCCGGCGCCCCACACCTGCCGCGAGCACCATGCCGATCATCGGCCGCCTCCATCCTCGACATCGGGCCGGCGCGCCGCGGCACGCGGCGAGGCACCCGGCACGGCCGCGGCGCCGGGCCCGGCGGCAAAACCGCCGGGCCCGCCGTCGTGTTCGTGCTGCAGGGCGCCGATCCAGCCGGTCAGGCTCTCCCACCCGAAGAGCACCCAAAGATACACAGCAAGGACAGCGAAGGCGAATGCCTCGATGCCCAGCGTGGCGCCGAGCGCGGCGGCCAGCATCCGCCCATCCCAGCCAAGCCCGGCCTTCGCGACCCAGCGCGGTGGCGCGGCCGGGAAGGCGGACCCGGGCGCCGCGGCGCTGGCGGGCGCGCCCGGGGCCTGGCCTTGGGCCGCGCCGCGGCGGACCCGGTAGACGACGTCGTAGTGGTGCAGCGCGATCGCGCCGACGAGGGCGAACACAAGCGGTATGGGGACGTGCCTGGCCAGTGCGAGGGCGGCGAGGAACACGTACTCGCCCACCTGCAGCAGCGGCGGCACGAGCCAGTCGAGGCGGCCGTCGTGCGGATGGCCAGAACCGAGCCCGGCCAGCGCCATCGCCACGACGGGCGCGAACACCATCGGGCCGGCCAGGTGCGCCACCCCGACGGCGGAAAGAATGACGGTGACGGTGACACCAACCACCGCTGGCAGCAGCGGCGGAAGCTGGCCGTCGACGAACCTCCCGAGCGACTGCGCGGCGATCCCGTCGTCACGGTAGATGACGAGGTTCTCGTCGCTGCCTGCCGTCGCGGTCATTGGGTGAACGACCTCACGATCTTGCCGATGACGGTCAGGCACACGGCCGTGAGGCCCCAGCCGAGCAGCACCAGGAACGTCATGCGGGGACCCGCGACGACAACCGTCACCGCGATGACCGCGACCCGCTCGCCTGGCTGGAACTGGGCGATCCGGGCCAGCCACCGCAGCCCGCCGCGGACCACGCGGCGTACCCTGCGGACCTGCACTCGCAGCCAGCGGGCACGCACGCGTGTGCTCCGGCGGGCGCCGGCCTGACCGCTTTCCGTGGGGGCAGACACCGCGTAGTCCGCGGGCTCGTCCAGCGGCAGGAACGTGGCCGCGGCAGGCGCCGGCAGGTGCGGCGTCACCGGCTGGAAAGAGAATCCGATCATGTCGCGCACCGACTGCAGGATCATGGCGGCGACCGCCAGCTCCCACACGGCCGGCGACCGCGATGCGGCGGCCCCTGCCGCCAGGCCGGCGTAGACGGCGAACTCGGTCAGCCTGCCTCCGGCACCGTCCAGCCAGGTGCCGAACGAGGTCTGCCCGCGCACATACCTGGCCAGCTGGCCATCCACGCAGTCGAGCACGAAAGCCGCGACGAGCAGCGCGGCGCCGAGGATCGCCCCCGCCCTGGTGCCCGCGGAGAACCAGACGGCGGCAAGCGCGCCGAGCCCGATCGACATCCCGGTGACCGCGTTCGGGCTCAGCCGTCTGCGCGCTGCCCAGCGCGCGATGTACCTGGAGTACGGGCTGACGAAGCAGGTGGCGAAGAGGCCGTCGCCCGGCTTGATCGCCCCTTTCAGGCGGACCCGGTCCTCGTCTACCGCGTTGAGTTCCGCCGCCGCGGCCCGTGCCTGCTGCGCGGTCTGGACGCGCACGCAGACGAGCGGCCCGGTGTCGACCGCCTGGACGCCGGCGCCGGCGCGCACGAGCCCTACGAGCAGCAGCGCCACCGAGTCGGTGAATCCGGACCCGGGGCGCGTCGCCGGCCCAGTAGCCCCTGGATCGGGCAGGCCGCTGGCGGCGGTGCCGCCCACGCGCGGACCGGGGCCGCCGGCCTGCGAATCGGAGCTGCTGGCCCGCGGATCGGTGCCGCTGGCGGCCGGGTTACCGTCTTGTGCCGCGGCCGGGTTCTGCACGAGACCAGCCGCCGGCCCGGCAGCCAGATCCCCGGTGCGCTCGGCGGCGAGACCGGCGGTCAGGTTCCCGGCCGCGAGCGAAGCGAGCATGTCCGCCGCGGCGGCCAGTTCTTCCCCGTCGTCGGCGGCTACGAGGAAGACCCCGCAGCCGACCGCGTCCGGCGCGTGCACGCGGTGGAACGCGGAGCCCGCCGCCGCGACGATGCGAGGTACCAGGAAGCCTCCGTCCACCGTGCCTGCGGCCGGGACAGTGCCGGTGCCGGTCCATGCGCCGTTATGCACGTCGCCGTGGCCGGCGCTGTGGCCGGCGCTGTGGCCGGCGCTGAGCCGAAGTGCGGGCCGCAGGTCCGGTCCCGTCGCCACGGGCGCCGAACCGCTGGCCGTGGTGAGCGCGGCGGTGCCCGCGCGGCGATGCAGCCTGGCCAGCGCCTCCGTGTGCGCCACCAGATCACCGGCGCAGATGAGCACCGCGTCACCGGACTCGCTGAGGCGACGCGTGATCGCCGCCACGGCGCGCAGTTCCGCGGCGATGGAGGCGCACTCGATCACGTCGATGTTCCCCACTGCGGCGAGCCCGGGCCCGGCCAGGGACGCCCCTTCCCACGCCATCGCGGTGAGCATGTCGCCGCGGCCGGCGGGCGCGATCAAGATGATGTCGCGGACGCCGAGCGAGCACAGCTGGTAGCTGAGCCTGGTGAGCAGCGGCTGCGTGGTCACATGCCCGCTGACCAGGCTCGGCAGGGGCAGGCACGCCGCCGGCCGGGCGGCGGCGCCTGGCGCGGGGCCGGAACCGCTCCTCGTGGCGGCCCCGGCCGAGACATACGCGGTCGTCGCTGGCCCCATCCTGACTGGCCCGGTCGTGCCCGGCCCGGTCGTGCCTGGCCCGGTCGTGGCCGGCCCGTTTTGGGAGGGGCCAGTCGTGGGGGGCCCGGTTCCGGGGGCCCCTGTCCTTGGGGGCCCCGTGTGCGAGGGCCCGGCCTGCGAGCCTGCGGCCTGGAATGGCCCGGTTTGGAACGATCCGCCAGGGAACGGCACCGGCTCGTGATAGTCATTGTTTGGGCGCGCGCCAGCGCCGCGGCGGCCGGCGGCTTGACCGCCCTGGGCGGCGCCCGTCACGGGCTTGAGGGCACAGTCACACGCCGTCGCGGTCGCAAGGACCAGCGCCACGGTCATGCCCTGCCTCCGCGCGTGCAAAGATCACCCCGGCTAGTCACCCCAGCGTACCGGCGTACGCACCGGCTGGTACCGTAGTCGATTGCCAAGTTCGAGTGGCGCCTGTGGCAACCATGGCTGGTGGGACGGCATGTGAGCTGTTGGGCGCGATACCCAATCGAGCCAGCCCGCCGGGCGTGGTGCACGGTCGTACCGCTTGGCCGTCCGCCGGCCGCACGCGGCTCGAGTCACCACGCGCGCACGGATAGGGTCCTGGTCATGCGCACGGTCGCGGCGGTACTCGCGGGAGGCACGGGGCGGCGTACCGGACTCGCTACGCCGAAACAGCTGCTCATGATCGCCGGTAAAACGGTCATCGAGCGGTCCGTCGCCGCCTTCTCCGCCGCGCCGCAGATCGACGAGATCATCGTCGTGATGACGCCGGGCCGGACCGGCGAAGTCGCCGAGCTGCTCGATCGCGGCGGCCATCACAAGGTGTCGCGGGTCATCGAAGGCGGCCTGGCGCGCAGTGATTCCGCGCAGCGGGCGCTCGCCGCGCTTGGTGACGGCGAATGCGACGTGCTCCTGCACGACGCCGCACGGCCACTGGTCAGCCAGCAGATCATCGACGGCTGCGTGACGGCGCTCAAGGCTTACCGGGCGGTCGGCGTCACGATCCCGTCCGCCGACACGATCGTGGTCACCGCGGACGGCGTGATCAGACACATGCCGAGCCGTGACGGGCTGCACCGCTGCCAGACCCCGCAGGGTTTCCGGCTCTCGGTCATCCGCCGCGCCTACGGGCTCGCGAACGCCGATCCGGGGTTCACAGCCACCGACGACTGCGGCGTGGTCCTGCGCTATCTGCCCGACGTGCCGATCGCGGTGGTGACGGGCAGCGATCGCAACATAAAGATCACCTACCCGGATGACGTCGCCGTGGCGGAGGCGCTGCTTACGACCCCGGTGGAGCGTCCCGGCCCCGGATGAGACCGCGTGGGCTGGTCAGAAAGCCAGTGCCCCAGCAGATGTGCATGGTGGCCAGGACCACGGGCAGCCACATCGCGGCACCGGGCCGCAGGCCGCGCAGGTTCGCCGCGGCCGCCGCGAGCACACCGAGCACGTACCCGCCGGTGACGGCGAAGCCGAGACACAACCAGGCCAGCTGCGGCCACGGGCCAGCGACCGCGCCGATCAGGCCCACCAACCCGGCGGCCAGCCCCGCCGCCATCGCGAGCACCACGGCCGGTGGCGCCAGATATCGCGGGCTGATCGTGCCCGGGTGCTCACGGGCCACGACGCGCCGCCACCGGCCGTAGTGGAAGTACTGACTGCACAGCGCGCGCAGGTCCGCGCGCGGCCGGTAGCTGACCCGCATCCGTGGCTGGAACCAGACGGTCCCCCCGGCCGCGCGGATCCGGTGATTCATCTCCCAGTCCTGTGCGCGCAGAAATGCCTCGTTGTAGCCGCCGACGCGGTCGATGGCCGCCCGCCTGAACACCCCGAGATAAACCGACTCGGCCGGCCCTGCTTCGCCGCCGGTATGGAACCTGGCCGCGCCCACGCCCACCTTGGAGGTCATCGCCCGCGCCACGGCCCGCTCGAACGGGGTGACGCCCTCGGCCGCCATGATGCCGCCGACGTTGTCCGCGCCCGTCTGCGCCAGCGTCTCCGCGGCTATCCGCAGATAACCGGGCGGCAGCAGGGCGTGGCCGTCCACCCGCGCGACGACCGGGTTGCGTGAGGCGGCGATCGCCGCGTTCAGCGCGGCCGGTGTCTGCCCGCTCGGGTTCTGCACGACCGTGATGCGGGGATCGGCCGCCGCGAGCCGCCGCGCCACCTCGAGCGTGCGATCGCGGGACGGGCCCACCGCGAGAACCACCTCGACCGCGGCCGGGTAGTCCTGCCCGAGCACGTGCGCGACGGCCTCGGCGAGGTGCCGCTCCTCGTTCAGCACCGGCATGACCACGGACACGGCGGGCAGCGCCGGCGCGGCCGTGCGCCCCCGAGCCGCGCTGGCCCGCCGGGCCTGCCCAGATGGCGTGGGCTCACCAGGTACGGCTTCGGGCAGATTGGTCATGACGCAGGTACGGTACTGCAAACACCGTGCTCGTGCGTCCCGGCCCCGGAACTGGGCAACCGGCCAGGTCTGCCCACTGCGCCGTAGCATGCGCCCGCGGACCCGCACCCATGCAGGACCCGCACCCATGCAGGACCCGCACCCATGCAGGACCCGCACCCATGCAGGACCCGCACCCATGCAGGACCCGCCCACCCGAGGGGGCCTTGCCCCACTGCCGATCTTGCCAGGCTGTCAAGACCTGCGGCAGGGCCGAACGAGGTTCTGGGGATGACCCGTCATGAAGCCACGGTTATCCACAGCCCCGGTTGCGTCACGCAGCGCAGCCGTTAGGATCTGCCAGCCCGGGGGGCGACCCCCCGGAACCCCCGCTGCGCCGTGCCGGCGCCACCCTGCGGAGCCGTCAAGGAGCAATCCGCGCCACCGCTTAGAGCCCGGTGTCCTCCAGCATCTCGGTGACGAGCGCCGCGATGGGCGAGCGCTCCGAACGGACCAGGGTGACGTGCGCGAACAGCGGATGGCCCTTGAGTTTTTCGATCACGGCCACAACGCCGTCATGGCGGCCGACGCGCAGGTTGTCGCGCTGCGCGATGTCATGCGTGAGCACGACCCGCGATCCCGCACCGACCCGGGACAGCACGGTGAGGAGGACGCCGCGTTCGAGCGACTGTGCCTCGTCGACGATCACGAACGCGTCGTGCAGCGAACGCCCGCGGATGTGGGTGAGCGGCAGAACCTCCAACATGCCGCGGTTGAGGACTTCGTCAATCACGTCCTGGGTGGTGAGCGCGGACAGCGTGTCGTGGACGGCCTGCGCCCACGGGTTCATCTTGTCCGCCTCCGAGCCTGGCAGGTAGCCAAGCTCCTGGCCGCCCACCGCGTAGAGCGGGCGGAACACCACTACCTTGCGATGCTGGCGCCGCTCGAGCACTGCCTCGAGCCCTGCGCACAGCGCCAGAGCCGACTTCCCCGTCCCCGCCCGCCCGCCGAGCGACACGATCCCCACCCCAGGATCGAGCAAAAGCTCGAGCGCAATCCGCTGCTCCGCGCTCCGCCCGCGCAACCCGAATGCCTCCCGGTCGCCGCGGACCAGTTTGACCGACTTGTCCGGCAGCACCCGGCCAAGCGCGCTGCCCTGGTCGGACACGAGCACGAGCCCGGTATGGCACGGCAGTTCCGCCGCCGCGAGCATCTCGGCCCGGCCCGTCTCGTACAGACCCTCGATCTCGCCGCTGGCGGCAGCAAGTTCGGCCATGCCCGTCCAGCCCGACTCCACGACAAGCTCCGCGCGGTACTCCTCCGCGGTCAGGCCGATCGACGCGGCCTTCACCCGCAGCGGTAGGTCCTTGCTGACCAGGACGACGTCGCAGCCCTCCGCGGCCAAACCGCATGCGACAGCGAGGATGCGGGTGTCGTTGTCGCCGAGCCGGAAACCGGCCGGAAGCACCTGCGGGTCGGTGTGGTTCAGCTCGACCCGGACCGTGCCGCCCTCGCCGCCGATCGGCAGCTCCGTGTCGAGCCTCCCGTGCTTGATCCGCAGATCGTCGAGGTGCCGCAACGCCTGCCGGGCGAAGTAGCCGAGCTCGGGATGATGCCGCTTGGCTTCGAGTTCGGTGACGACGACCACGGGCAGCACGACGAGATGCTCGGCGAACCGGCCGAGCGCACCAGGATCCGCGAGCAGAACACTGGTGTCGAGGACGTAGGTCCGCCGCTTGCGTGCAGGGCGCCGCGGGCTTCTGGCGGGCTGTTTTTGGCTGGACGAGGAACTGGCCACTCGTTCTCCCTCAGGCGCCCACGCGGCGCCACGCTCGGAGACAGATGTCAGACCGGACCGGGGCTGGCCCTGTACGGGCCGCACACCGGCCCATCCGTCATCTCGCCGGCGTCCGGGGACGCGAAGCTCGAGGATGCCAGGGCCCTCCCTGACGAGCGGCTGGACACCGCCCGTCGCTTCCGAAGGTACCTGTACCCCATACCGCTCAGGAAGTACCTGATGGCCGCGCCGCCATAGGGCGGGTGGGTATGGCCAGGAAACGTTGGCGCGCCGCGGCAGCCGTCATGGCTGTGCTACCCCGGCGGGCTCCACCCCACGGGACCCCCCGCACCAATGGATGCCGCATCCGCGGCAGCCGTTATGGATCTGGGCGGTTATGCGCCGTACCTGCGCTGCCGCGCGGCGTAATCGCGCAGCGCGCGGAGGAAGTCCATCTTGCGGAAGTCCGGCCAGTACGCGTCGCAGAAATAGAACTCCGAATGTGCGCTCTGCCAGAGCAGGAAGCCGGAAAGCCGCTGCTCGCCCGAGGTGCGGATGACCAGATCAGGATCGGGCTGGCCACGGGTGTACAAATGATCCGCGATGTGCTCGATGTCGAGGATCTCGGCCAGTTCCTCGATGCTCGTGCCCTTGCTCGCGTGATCATGCAGCAGCGAGCGCACGGCGTCGGCGATCTCCTGGCGCCCGCCGTACCCGACCCCGACGTTGACCACGAGCCCGCCGTAGCCCGCGGTCACCTCCGCCGCGTCCTTGAGGACCCGCGCGGTCTCGTCGGGGAGCAGGTCGAGCGCGCCCATCGGGTTGATGTGCCAGTGCTGCGCCACCAGGCCCTGGACCGTCTGTTCGATGACGCGGAGCAGCGGGGCGAGTTGTTTGCCCGGGCGGTTCAGGTTGTCGGTGGACAGCAGCCACAGCGTGACGACCTCCACGCCCGCCTCGTCGCACCATTGGAGCAGCTCGAAGACGCGGTCGCCGCCCTTGCGGTAACCGCCGCTGAAGTCCGGCATTCCGGCCGCGCGGGCCCACCGGCGATTGCCGTCCAGAATCACCCCGACGTGCCGCGGTAGCGGTTTGCCGGCCAGAGACGCCTCGAGCCTGCGCGTATAGAGCCGGTAGACGAGGCTGCGGAGTCTCATACGGCACCCTTCATGAACAGGTGGACGACGAGAGAATACCCGGCCGAAGCAGGCACCCCCCTCAGCACCGTATCCAAGGTCACCGCGCGCTCGGGCGGCTTCGGGCGGGCCGGCTTCGCGCAGCACCCGCGCCAGCCGCGGCGCCGGGTACCGGCCGCGCGGCGGGCTGTCCCGCGCGGCCGCCTAGCCGATGGACTTGATGATGGCCTCGTCGAGACCGGCGAACGAAGCCAGGTACTCGCGGCGTTCCCGCTTGAGCCTGGCTACCATGGCCTCGTACTCCGCCATCCGCCCCTGGCGCTGGTACAGCAGGCGCGGCTGGAGGATCTCGGCGTCGTCGATACCTGGGACCGACGACGCGACCTCGTAGCCGAAGCTGGCATCGACCGTCCAGGTGACGGTGTCTTCGACGATGGCCTGCACGATCGCGGACGAATGCGGAATCTTGACCTTCTTCGATCCGTCGTGCTCGTCGCCGCCGCCGACCCGGCCGGTGTTGAGCACGAACACCTGCAGTTCGTGGCTGTCGAGCAGCTCGAGCATCCGGTTGCCCATGTCGGCCATGTGACGCGGGAAGAACGGGTTCGTGCCGGGCACGCGGAGGAACTTGCCCTCCTCGTCCTTGCCCCCAGCCGACGTGCCTGTGGTCTCACCCAGCATGAAGTACGCGGCGGCCTGCGCCCGGTCCAGCCGTGCCACACCGGGGACGATGTTCTCGTTGCGGTTGAGGATGAGCAGGAACTCCGCCGGGGCCAGCCGCTCGGGCGGCCACGGGTCGACGTACGCGAACGGCCAGGTGGTCCGGCCGTTCTTGGTGTAGGAGGTGTCGAAGAAGTCCACCTTGCCGTCCGCGTCGACCGAGACGTTCTCGAGGTAGGCGTCCGGCTTGATGGTGGCGTAGTAGATCGTCGGCTCGTAGTCGGGGTTCAGCCCGAAGGTCTTGGCGAAGCACCCGTTCTCGGTCGTGTAGACCCTGCCACCGGGCATCAGCGCGACGAAGTCGTCCTGCACCGGCTTGCTGCCAAGCTGCGTGGTGAATGTGGTGGTGGTCTTGCCGGTGCCGGACAGTCCGACGGTCAGGACGGTCCTGTTCTGGTCACCTACCGGGATGACCTTGCAGCCCGCGTGCAGCGCGAGCCCGCCGCGGCCGTAGACGATGTCGTTCCACATCCGCAGCCCGCCCTTCTTGGACTCACCGAAGTAGTCCGAGTTGTGCACGCGGGTGATGTTGGCGCGGAGGTCGACGGCGATCAGCCGGTCGTCCGGGTAACCGGGAACGGGCAGGTTCGGCGTGTAGACGACGGTGGTGTCAGGATTCCAGGTGGCGGGGTCGTATTCGTCGCTGTCTGTGGGGTAATACAGCTGCTGCTGCATTCCGGCGACATTGGCGTTGGACGCCTCGATGATGAGGCGGGCGCGGGTACGGAATACGGGGTCGGAACCGATATAGCCATCGACCACGACCATGTCCCGCCCCGCGATATAGGCGTCCTGCGCCGCGGCCACCCGATCGTACTCGGCGCGGGTGATTGTCCGCTTCGTCACGTTCGAGGAATCGTCCACGATGTACGTCGAGCGTGCACTGCGCGAGTCCACGCGCGCCTTTACCGCCAGGTTCCCGAACTCGGTCACCTGGCTGTTCGGCATTTCCTCGGCCAGTTCGCGCAATCGCTTGGCCGGCGGATTCCACTCCACCGACTTCGCTTTGAGCTCGTACGCCACGTTCGCTCCTCCTCTTTTCGGCGCGCCCGCCACCGCGCTTAGTCTGGCGCCGCGGCACGCGTCTACACTGGCGTGCCGCCGGTACAGCCCGGCACAAACCCCACCGGCGTTCGCCAGTACAGGATCAGGGGAGTGTACCCCGGCTGCGGGGCGGTATTTATCCGCGGGCCACCTGAAGACAAGCGGAGTAGGGTAACTGCGGGCGCGCGCCGAGCTTGTCCCTTTGTGAATCCGTGGGGGTTCTGGGAACTATTTGGTTTAGACCTTTGGTATAAACCTTAATGCGGCGAGTTCTCAAATGCGCCGCGAATCGGGCGCCGCCCGCTCCGGCCCGCCGCGCGCGCTCCGGGTCGCCCACCAGCGAATCCGCCGGCCTGCCGCGGCCGGCACGCCCACGCGCTCCCACCAGGCGCCTCGGCCATGCTCGCGGCCGAGAGCCCCGGCGCGGGGCCGCCAGATGCTCCTGTGGATCTTCCGCCCCTGAGCATGCTGTCCTTGCTCCTGGGTAACCGCCCGGCCCGGCGGCGGAGGCCGCCCGCCGCCAGATTGTGTGGCGAAAATCACACTGGGGCGTCGCTCAGCGGGCGGCGCCGCACCGGGCAACCCTGACCCCAAATGGGCGGACAATGGCCGCAGCGGCTTTATTGCGGTCATATTCAGCGGCCGTATTCAGCGCATGTCCGCGGGCTGCCGGAGGTCGCGCCGACGTCAGGATCAGGCGTCCGGGCCCTCCGCGCGGACCTGTTCCACCCGGCGCAACGCGGCGCGCAACTCCTCGAGCCACGAATCGATGTTCTTGCCGACAAGCCGGACGCACCAGGCGAGCGCGTCGCTGCGGCTGCGCGCGACGCCCGCGTCCACCAGGGTGTCGAGGACCCGCCGCTCGGCCTGCCGCAGCCTGGTCATCACCGGGATCGACAGCGAGGTGAACATCGCCTTCTTCCCGCCGCACGCGACGCCCCAGGACACCTTGCGCTCGAACCGGTGCTCGGCTTCGCGCGCGATCTCGATCCTGCGGTCGCGGGTCTGCTCGCGGAACCGGCGGATGCGTCCCTCGACCGCTGCGGACCGCTCGGCGTCCGGCGCGTCCGCGGGCACCTCGGGGTCGGCGATCGTCCCGACAACCGCGATCTCCTCGCGATCGAGCGCGATGTCGACGGGACCGGTGAACCACTCGGCGGGCAGCCGGCCGGTGAACCAGCCACGCAGCTCCTGCTCGGCTGTGGTCCGCGCATCCTCTTGCTCGGTAGTCATGTAATTCTGATTACACCTCCGCCCAGGTAAGCGTCAAGAATCGGGCCGCCGCTGGCGAAGCGACCGGGGAACGCGGCGCGCCAGACGACGAGGCCGCGCGAAGCGCAAGACAACGAGGCCGCGCGCGGCGGCGGGCGTCAGCCCGGGATCGTGACGGCTACCTGCGGCCGAACCTGCACGACGCCGGCGAAGCCCGACCCGAACACGACAGGCACGACTTCCACGGTCTGGCCCGGCTGCGGCGCCTGGATCATCTGACCGTTGCCGAGGTAGATGGCGACGTGCGAGATGTAGTCGGGCGCTGTCGGGTCCGTGCGCCAGAACAGCAGGTCACCCGGCTGCGCCTGGCTGAACGGGATCAGCGGGCCCGTCCTGGCCTGATCGGCCGCGACCCGCGGCATGGGCACCCCTGCACGCGCGAACGACCACTGGACGAGCCCGGAGCAGTCGAAGGCGTTCGGCCCGGTCGCGCCCCACACGTACGGCAGCCCCTGCCTGCTCAGCGCCGCGGCGAGCATGGTGGTGACCTCGCCCTGGGTCAGTGCGGCGCCGATGGCGGCACCGCCGGCAATGCCCGTGCCACCGGTGGGGACCCCGCCGATCAGCACGGTGTAGACGAGTGGCTGCACGGCGGTCCGCGCGGGCACGACCCGCTTGATCTGCCGCACGAGCGCGGTCAGATCCGCCTTGGGCGCGCTCACGACGATCGCGTTCCCGGTGGGCAGGCCGACGGCCGCGGCGGTCCCGTGCGAAACGACCGCGTCGATCCCGCCGACTCCCGCGGTGGCGAACCCGGCGATGGGCAGGTCCACCGCACTGCGCCCCGCCACGTGCACCACGCCGCGCAGCGGCAGGTGATCCTGCTTGCCCATGTCGTAGGAGACGGCGATGCCGCCCGCGGCCACGTTCTGCCACAGCTGGTTGGACGACGCCGTCGGCCGCGCGGCGAACGAGCGGAACGCGGACGGATCCACGCCGATCATCGCGACGAGCGTGCCGTTCACCTGGATCCGCGCGGCGTCGAGCGACGCGGTGGCGGTCACCCCCCGCAGCCGCTGGATGGCCGCTGCCGCGCCGGCCGGAAGCGAGCGCTGCGCGACCACGATCACGTCAGGCTCGCGCAGCTGCCGCAGCGGCGCGACGACGGGAACCGCCGCGGTGGTGAGCGGCCCGGCGACGGGAACCAACGATGATCCATAACGGCTGCCGCCTGGAGTCGCGCCGGCCGGAGCGGGGTTGCGCCCGGGAGCGGGGACCGACGCTGCCGCGTGCGTGACCAAGGGAGAGGCCCCGCCCACCACGCCGAGCAGAAGCAACGTCACCGCGCCACCGCTGATCGTGCGCCGCATACGCGAAGACAGCC
The DNA here is from genome assembly GCA_035260365.1 of Streptosporangiaceae bacterium. GTDB lineage: Bacteria > Actinomycetota > Actinomycetes > Streptosporangiales > Streptosporangiaceae > DATFVJ01. The sequence goes on along the minus strand of DATFVJ010000286.1, from coordinate 3,998 downwards.
ACCGTCCCAGGCGGTCGCTCACGCGCACTCCTCTCGGTGGGCCCACTCCTTCGACGCGCCGCGCTGGCCGCCGGTTGCACGGCCACGGGGACTATTCAATGACAAAGGCGGCCGAGGGTCCACCATGCGACGAGAAAACACTCTTCCCCACGTACGCCACTCAAACCCCAGCGATGGCCCGTTGGTGGGGCTATAGCCCCACCAACGGGCCATCGCTGGGGCTGGGAGCCACGGCCTACGGCGCGTTCGCGCCGTCGAGCGCGGCGCGAAGCTCGTCCGGGGTGGTCACGGGCGCTCGGCAGGCGAAATCCCGGCAAACGTAGGCGGCGGGGACCCCACCGACCAGGCCGCGCCCGGCCAGCAGGGGGATGCCCTCGGCGTCGCCGGCGCCGCCCGGCGGTCCTGCCGCGATCACCGCGCCCGGCGGCGCGGCGTGCAGCGCCGTGCGGTGCAGCGCCGCGGTGCGCGGGTCGCCGGGCTCACCCACGATGGCGACCTCGACCGGGCCCGACAGGTACGCCTCGGCGACCGCGAGTCCCCATCCCGCCGCGCGCGGGAACCGCCCGGCCAGCGCCGGTGCCAGCGACGCGAGCGCCGCCTCTTCGTGCCGCCGCGAGCCGGTCAGCGCGCCGTAGCTGAGCAGCGCACCTGACGCCGCGAACCAGCCGGAAGGTGTCGCGTTGTCCGCCGGGTCCTGTGGCCGGTAGAGGAGACGTTCGGCGTCGTCCGCCGTGTCATAGAAGCCACCGTTGCCGTCCCCGAACCGGTCGAGCGCCGCGTCGAGCAGGCCGCCCGCCGCCCGCACCCAGCGCGGCTCACCGGTGGCGCCCGCGAGGGCGAGGAATCCCTCGGCCGCGCACGCGTAGTCCTCCAGCACGCCGTCACCAGGGCCCCGTTCACCGTCCCGCGACGTCCGGGCGATCCGCACACCCCGGCCGCTCACGTCCACGTGCAGATCCGCGAGCAACTGGGCGGCGCCGCGGGCGGCGGCCACCAGGTCCGGCCGGGCGAGCAGGAGGCCGGTCTCCGCCAGCGCGGCGATCGCGAGACCGTTCCAGGCGGCGACGATCTTGTCGTCGCGCCCGGGCCTGATCCGGGTGGCGCGGGCGGTCAACAGAGCGGAGCGGATACCGCGCAGCCGTTCGGGATCATCCGCGTCGCGCCGGTACTGGAGCACCGAGCTGCCCCGCTCGAATGTGCCGTCGGCCGTGACACCGAACACCTGTGCCGCGTACGCCGCGTCGGCGTCGCCGAGCGCGCCGGCCAGCTGGGCCGGCGTCCAGACGTAGAACCGGCCCTCCTCGCCCTCGCTGTCCGCGTCGAGCGCCGACGCGAAACCGCCCTCGGCGGTGCGCAGCTCGCCGATCATCCAGTCGCAGGTTTCGGCGGCGACGCGGCCGGCGAGCGGCGAGCCCGTGCGGCGCCACAGGTGGGCGTAGACGCGCGCGAGCAGCGCGTTGTCGTAGAGCATCTTCTCGAAGTGCGGCACCACCCACGAGCCGTCGACCGAGTACCGCGCGAACCCCCCGCCGAGCTGGTCGTACATGCCGCCGCGGGCCATCGCCTCCGCGGTCGTCTCCGCCATCCGCAGCGCGGCGGCGCTGCCGGTCCGCTCGTGGTGGCGCAGCAGGAATTCGAGCACCATCGACGGCGGGAACTTGGGCGCGCCGCCGAACCCGCCGTGGGCGGCGTCGAAGTCGGTCTCGAGCGACGCCACCGCGGCGGACAGGGCCGGGCCGAGCTGGTCACGAAGCGATGCGGTGCCCGGCTGCGCGAACGGCGCCGCCGCCCGTTCGGCGAGGCCCGCGGCGATCCGCTTTCCCTGGCCGGTGATCCGCTCCCGCTCGTCGCCCCACGTCCGCGCGACGGCGGTGATCAGGCGCTGGAACGGCTCGCGCGGGAAATAGGTGCCGCAGAAGAACGGCTCGCCGTCCGGCGTCATGAACACCGTCATCGGCCAGCCACCCTGACCGGTCATGGCCTGCGTCGCCGTCATGTAGACCGCGTCGATGTCCGGCCGCTCCTCACGGTCCACCTTGATGGCGACCAGGTGCTCGTTCATCAGCGCGGCGGTCTGCGGGTCCTCGAACGATTCGTGCGCCATGACGTGGCACCAGTGGCAGGCCGAGTAGCCGACCGACAACAGAACAGGCAGGTCGCGGCGCCTGGCCTCGTCGAACGCTTCCTGGCACCAGGGCCACCAGTCGACCGGATTGTCCGCGTGCTGCAGCAGATAAGGGCTCGTCGCGCTCTTCAGCCTGTTCACCCAACCCACGCTATCCGCCGTTCAGCGAACCTCGACGCCCGCCGGCCCAGCCGTCCATCCGATCGCGCTGCGCCTCCTCACAGTGATGACGTCATGACTGATTGGCGATACCTTGCCGTGTTGTGGCCGTTGCCCCAGAACGTATCGCCGGCGATTTCGGTGACTTCGCCGCGGCAGAGGAATCGTTCAAGCAGATCCTGGATGTTCTTGACGAGACAGTTCGCGAGCTCGATCGCGAACTGAGATCATCGCTGGCGCAGTGGACGGGCGCCGCCGCAGAGGCGTACTGGACAGCGCACGGCAGATGGCAGGACGCCGCCTCGGACATGGCCGGTGAGTTATCCCGTCTGCGGACGGTCGTGGTCGTCTCACGCGGCAACTTCGCCCGCGCGCTGGCGGCAAACTTGCGGATGTGGCGCGCGGGATGACGGGTTTTCGCATCTCCCCCGCTGACGTCGCGCGTGCGGCCGCGGAATTCGGCCGCGGGCAGCGCGAACTGAGCGCGGCCTGGTCCGCGCTGGGTGCCGCGCTCGAGGCACAATCGGGGATGGCGGGCGACGACGGCTACGCGCGTACCTTCTTTTCCCGCTATCGGCCGGGCGCCGGCGCCGCGTGGACCGCGTTCGCCAAAGCTGTCGACGCGCTCGGCGGGATATCCGCTGGCCTGACCCAGACCGCCAACAACTATCTGAAGGCAGACCACCACTCAGCCGCGGGGGCCCGTGGTCCTGCGCCGGTCCTGGCACCGGTCAGCCCGGCCGTCGGTGCGGTCTGCATTCCAGCGATCGACATCGCCATCGGGCCTGGCGAGCCGGGCCTGCCCGGTCCGCTGGCCAGATTCTGGCCGGACGCGCACACCGATCGGCTACGAGCCGCAGCGACGGCGTGGCGCGCTGCTGGTGCGGCCTGCGAGCAGGCCGCCGGCCGGTTGAGCGCGGTCGTTGGCTCGCTCACCGATACGAACGACGGCACCGACGTGCGGGCCGTCGAGGGATTCTGGGCGAAGGTGTACCGCGTCGGCGACCCGCATACCGTGCTCGCGGGGCTGCCGATGCTCTGCTCCGGTCTTGGCGACGCGTGCGACCGCTACGCCGGTGCCGTCGACCACGCGCGGCACGATGAAATGGGCGCTGGCCGGCGCCGGGATCGCGATCGGGATTACCACCATCGTGGGCGCCGCCGCCACGATCTTCACCTTCGGCGCCTCCGATGCCGGGGCGGCGGCGGCCGACGTCGCCGAAGCCGCGGCGATCCTGGCGCCGGAAGCGGACGCAGCCGCTGCGGCCATCGAGAGCGGGACGGCGGCGGCCGTCGCGGCCGATCTGGTCGCCGCGGTCGAGACTGCCGCGGTGGACACCCCCGCGGTGGACATAACCGAGGCGGAGACGACCGAGGTCGAGCAGGCACTCGATGAGGAACTCGCGCGGTCGGACGACGGCGAGTTGCCCGCGGCCAGGCTTTCGGACGCTCAGAAGATCGACGACGTCCTCAACCCCGGTGGCCAGCCCATCGGCGAACCCAGGCAATACTCCATGGTGTCGGCTGGTCGGCGACCGGCAGCAACACGACGAGGTGTGGAACGAGTTCCAGACTGAGCTTGGCCGTGACCCGCGGCCGGTTGGCCCAGAGGGGGCGATCCAGAAAATTGATGTGCCCGGCGGTTACGTCCAGTACCGACCCTGGAGCGACACTGGTGGATCAACCATCGACGTCCGAGTCCCGGGTCAGCCGA
>DATFVJ010000285.1:0-8483 GCA_035260365.1 Streptosporangiaceae bacterium | reverse complement strand
CGTCATCGAGAGAGAGCACCCCGGCCACGTGTGCGCCAGGCCGGCGCGCCGCGCGGCTGCTGGCACCCGGCACACCGCCGCGACGCGCACGGATTGCGCGGGGTGCCGCTTGGGCGGGGTGCCGCCGGTGTGAGCGTGCCGCCTGCGCGCGGTCGGCTTGCACGGGGTGCGGCTTGCGCGGGGTGCCGCTTGGGCGGGGTGCCGCCGGTGTGAGCGTGCCGCCTGCGCGCGGTCGGCTTGCACGGGGTGCGGCTTGCACGGGGTGCGGCTTGCGCGGTGGTGGCGGGCAGCGCGGGCGTTGTGGATCATGTTGTTCGCGGTTCGCGCCGCGGCGGCTTCACCCGATCTGGGTGAACCATGAGGGCTCATCGATCGGGTTGACTTGACCAGGAGCGCTGGCCCGCTCCCGCTGTTGCGGTCGGAGGGTCCGGAGGAGGGTGCATGGCGCGTAAGTCCGACGAGGTGGCCGCGCCGGGTGGCAGTCCGGCTGGTGAGCAGGCTGAGCGGCCGCCGCCTCCGGCCACGCGCGGCCAGCGGTGGCTGGCCCGGCTCGCCTTCGCGTCGGCGGGCGCGGCGGTTGTGGTGCTCCTGGTGTTCGGGGGGCTGAAGAGCATCACCGCGTTGCTGCTTGGCTTCGCTGGCCTGGTGGTCGCGTGCGCGGCGGCATGGTGGTTCCTCGCCACCCGCGGCATCCTGCGCTGGCTCGCGTTCGTGGTCCTGATCGCCGCGCCGGTCGGTGTGATCATCGCGTACGTCGCGGCGAATCTGATCTCGGTCATCGTGCTTTCCATCGCGCTCGCCGCGGCCGCTGTCGCCGCCGGGCGGGCCGCGCTCAGCAGCGTCCACAAGTCCGCGCGGCCGCCCGAATATCCGGCGGCGGCGCATCGGCGGCCGTTCATGATCATGAACCCTCGATCAGGTGGCGGCAAGGTCGCGAGGTTCGGGCTCAAGGACAAGGCGACCGCGCTCGGCGCCGAGGTGGTCCTGCTCGAGGGCCCGGAGTTCGTGGACGTGGCCGCGCTCGCGCGGCGCGCGGTCGACGGCGGGGCCGACCTGCTCGGCGTGGCAGGCGGCGACGGGACCCAGGCGCTCGTCGCGGGCATCGCCGCCGAGCGGGACATCCCGATGATCGTCATCTCGGCGGGCACCCGAAATCACTTCGCCATGGACCTCGGGCTGGATCGCACCGACCCCTCCACCTGCCTCGACGCGCTGAGCGACGGCGTCGAACTCCGGATCGACCTTGGCTTGATCTCCGGCCGCACCTTCGTCAACAACGCGTCGTTCGGCGCCTACGCCGAGGTCGTGCAGAGTCCCGCCTACCGTGACGACAAGGTCGGCACCGCCCTGCAGATGCTCCCCGACCTGCTGAGCGGGCACGAGGGAGCACACCTGGTGGTCCGGGTCGACGGCAAGGTGGTACTGGACGGACCGCAGGCGGTGCTGGTCAGCAACAACCCGTACGAGACCGGCGATCTCGCCGGCCTGGGACGACGCGCCCGCATCGACCAGGGGGTGCTCGGTGTCGTCGGCCTGACGGTCGAAAGCGCCGCGCAGGCCGCCGCGCTGCTGGGCCGGGCTCAGCGCTCGCGCGAGGTCAGCGTGCTGACCGCGCACGAGGTCGTCATCGACTCCACGCAGCCGCATATCCCGGTCGGGATCGACGGTGAGTCGGTGCTGATGCCCACGCCGGTGCGCTGCGCGATCCGGCCGCTTTCGCTGCGGGTGCAGGTGCCACGCAACCGGCCAGGCGTCCCCGCCCCGCGGCCCCAGCTGAACTGGGCCGAGCTGCGCCGCCAGGCGTTCACCTTGGCCCGCACCGCGGGTCCCGCCTGATCGATCATGAAACGGCGGGCCAGCGGCGCCCCTTGACGTCGCGTTCGAAGGCGAGCAGGTACTGTTTGCGCGCCATGCCGCCGCCGTATCCGGTGAGGCTGCCGTCCGAGCCGATGACGCGATGGCACGGCACGATGATGCTGACCGGGTTCCGCCCGTTCGCCAGGCCGACCGCCCGGGCGGCGGTCGGCCGCCCGATCCGCGCCGCGAGTTCGCCGTAGGAGATCGTCTCGCCGTAGGGGATCTCTTGGAGTGCGGCCCAGACCCGTCGCTGGAACGGGGTGCCGGCGAGGGAGAGCGGCAGCTCGAACTCGGTCCGCCGCCCGGCGAAGTAGTCGCGCAACTGACCGGCCGGCCCGGCGAACAGCCCGTCGGTGTCCGCCACCTCGTCGCCGAAGATCCCGGGCGGCGGCGCGTGGCGCTGCGTGTCCATGTGGAGGCCGGTGAGGACGCCGTCGGCCGCTACCAGGGTGAGCGGGCCGACCGGGCTGTCCACCACAGCGTGTACCCGGCTCGCGGCCAGGGTGGTCGTGGTCATGGAAGATCCTCTCGGGCAAATTGTCGGCTGAGGGTGATGGCGAGGTCTCATTCGCCGATGGCCGCGGTGGCCGGCATGCGGTTGATCGCGTGGTCTCCGGTCGCCCAAAGATACTGAACCGCGTAGGCGCGCCAGGGTCGCCAGGCGGCGGCGTGGCTGGTCAGCGCGGCCGGTGTGCCAGGCAGGCCAAGCGCGCGCGCTGCGCTGCGGACGCCAAGGTCGGTCGCGGTGAAGGCGTCCGGATCGCCGAGTGCGCGCATCGCGATCGTCTCGACCGTCCATTGGCCGACACCGGGCAGCGCGGCGAGCTGAGCGCGGGCTCGCGGCCAGTCACTGCCCACCCCGAGGTCGATCTCGCCGCTGGCCAGCGCCGTGGTGAGTGCGGCCAGCGTGCGGCGGCGCGACTGCGGCAGGGCCAGCGTGACGCGCTCGCCAGACGCGGGCTCCCGGGCGGCGGGCTCCTGTGCGGCGGGCTCCTGTGCGGCCGGGTCCTGTGCGGCCGGGTCCTGTGCGGCCGGGTCTCCTGCGGCAGGGCCGAGGGCGGCAGGGCCGAGGGCACCTTGCCCGGCCGGCCCCGGCCGGGCAAGGTCGAGCGCGGCCAGCGTCGCCGGATCGGGGAACAGGTGCGTCAGGCCGCCGGCCGGGTCGGTGACCCGCTCGCCGTACGTGGCGACGAGCCGTGCGGCGTGCGTGCGCGCGGCGGCGGTGGACACCTGCTGCCCGAGCACCGCGCGCACCGCGAACTCGGCGGCGTCGGCCGTTCGCGGAACCCGGCGGCCCGGGGCCTTGTCAACGAGCGGGGTGAGTATCGGGTCGCCGCGGAGCAGATCGCCGACGGCCACCGGGTCTGCGTCGAGGTCGAGCAGGCGCCTGCAGCGGCTGATGGCGATGGCCAGATCCCGCAGGTCGGTGAGGGCGAGCTGGCAGGAGATGTGGTCGGGCAGCGGCCGGAGCGTCGCGATGCCGGGCCCGTGCGGCAGCCGCAGGGTGCGGCGGTAGGCGCCGTCGCGCCACTCCTCCACCCCAGGAACGGCGGTCGCCGCGAGATGCCCGAACAGGTTGTCGGGGAACAACGGCGCCCGCACCGGCAGCCGCAGCGACAGGGCCTCGGGGGTGGGTGCGGGATTCCCGCGGGCGGCCCGGCGCCTGAGGTCGGTCGGTGAGAGCGCGAAAACCTCCTGCACGGTGTCGTTGAACGTCCTGATGCTCGCGAATCCCGCGGCGAGTGCGACATCGCCCATCGGCAGCGACGTCGTCTCGATCAGCACGCGGGCGGTCTGGGCTCGCTGCGCACGCGCGAGCGCGAGCGGCCCAGCGCCAAGTTCGGCCAGCAACTGCCGCTCGATCTGACGGGTGCTGTAACCGAGCCGCGACGCCAGGCCCGGTACCCCGTCGCGGTCGACCACGCCATCGGCGATCAGGCGCATCGCACGGGCCACCAGGTCAGCGCGCTGGTTCCATTCCGGCGATCCCGGGCTGGCGTCTGGGCGGCACCGTTTGCACGCACGAAAGCCTGCCTGCTGTGCCGCGGCCGCGCTCGGGTAGAAGCGCATGTTCTTGACCTTGGGCGGTGCCACCGGGCAACTCGGCCTGCAGTAGATCCGCGTGGTGATCACGGCGATGAAAAACCACCCGTCGAAGCGGGCGTCTTTGGACTGCACGGCCCGCACACACCGCTCGGTTTCGTTGTACATGCCCCAAGCATCACCGCTGGCCGAGCTGGAATCTAGCGAAAAAACGACAGCGTGGGCAGCCTCGATGACGACGTCGTATTTTCGCTAATTCGTCCCGCACGGCGCGACCGCGTCTGGTTGCGGCAGCCGTTCTGGATTACCGAAGTGCACCGGCAGACCGGGGGAGTAAAGGACACTGATGGGATCCGCGGCGGGCGCGGGCAGGCCGGCGGCGGAGACGAGGTCCTCGTCGAGGCTGAGCAGCCGGGCCTGGTGCAGCCGCCAGCGCGGGTGCTCGTTCGGCAGGTAGATCGGCCGGCCGTGCCAGGCCGAGTGCAGGCCCCACCGGGCGGTCAGGAAGTGCTCGAGCTCCGACGGCTCGGCGAGCGGTTCGCCGATGCGCACGCGCAGCCGTGCGTGCGCGCCGCGCGGGCCTGGCCAGCGGCGCGTGCTCGTGTAGGTGACGACGTCTTCGTCGCGGTCGACGCGCATCCTGGCCCACATGTACGGCAGCCGGACACCCCACCGGGCCACCAGGACCGGGGCGAGCCTCGCGGCCTCGAGGGAACGGAAGGCCACACCCCGGCGGCCGTCCCGGCTGACCGAATACAGCCGCACGTTGGTCTCGGGGAACGTGCCGAGGTAGGGCAGGCCGGGGAGGCCGAACAGGCCGACGCGGTGCATGCGGAACGCGACCAGCCCCACGTAGCTGGTGCCGCCGAACAGGTCAGGACGGGCGCCGTTGGGGAGCAGCGGTGCCACCAGCCGCGGATCGGCGGGCCAGTGCACGAAGGTGAGATCGAGCCAGCGCTGGGTGAGCAGCGCGCGCCCGACCCGGCGGGCGGCCGAGACGGTCACGGGCTCCGCGGTCGCCACTTCCACTGCTCCCGTCCCTTCCACTGCTCCCGTCCCTTCCGCTGCTCGTGCCCTTCCGGCTGCTCGGGCCCCCCTCCGCTGCTCGCGCCCCTCCCGCGCTCCCATCCGCGCCCCCATCCGCGCCGCTACCCGCGGGCGACATGCCGCGCTCAGGGTCACCCAGGCCGATCGACGCCGTCACCGGCCGCGGCCGGGGTGCGCTCGAAGATGTAGTAGATGGCGACGAGGCCGATGATCGCCAGCGCAACCGGTGGGCTGACGAACGCCACGCCGATCGCGATCAGGTAGGGGAGCTGGCCGACGTAGAACCGCATGCGCGCGGCCGGCTGCGCCGACTGGGGCACCGGGCGGTGCGTCCGCCTTTCGTCACGCAACGTCCATTCCAAGATGGCCATGAAGGCGAGCGACATCCCTTCCAGGATCGCCGCGTACAGCGCCATCGCCACGCGCGCGTCCTGGCCGCCGGCCGTCAGGTAGTCAGCCATCGTGGCCGTGCCGAACGGGATGGCCACGACGAAGGCGAGCAGCAGCAGGTTGATGAACAGGAGCGTGCGGTCCACGACGGCGATATTGCCCACCAGCGCGTGATGATTGACCCAGATGATGCCGATGGTGAAGAAGCTGATCACGTACGCGACGAACGCTGGCCAGCGATGGCCAAGCTGCTGCAGCAGCGCCCCGTGTCCAGGCCCTGGCACGGCCAGGTTGAGCGCGAGAAGCGTGATCGCGACGGCGAACACGCCGTCACTGAACGCCTCGAGTCTGGACCGGTCCACCCGCTACCTCCAGCCCGCCATCCCGGAGCGGATTCCATGATCGCGGTATTGTCAATGCTTCGCCAAAGCTACCGTGATCATGAGGTAATGCGGCGAGGCCCCGCGGGCGGCGTCCGCGGGGCCTCGCTGGTCTGCGTTACTTGCTGGCTGGCGGCTTGGCCGCCGCGGGCTTGCGGCCGCCCTTGGCCGGCTGGCCGGTGACGCGTTGCTCGGCGTCCTCGGCCTTGTCCTCGGCGTGCCGCAGTGTCTTCTCGGTCCGGGTGAACACGAGCCGCGTCTGGGGCCGCGTGCGCAGCTGGTGGATGACCTTCTCGCCCCGCTTGGCGAGGTCGTCGTAGGCCTCCCGGACCTGCTTGCGGACGTCTTCCCCGCTCAGCTTCCTGGCCTGCTTCTGCAGCTTCTCGACCTGCGCCCGGTTCCTGGTCTCCAGGTCCTTCAGCTCGGCGCGGACGCGCTCGTAGGCGAGATCGGTAGCACCGACCCACGCGCGCACGATCTTGCGGATCTCTTCCACAGAAGACTTGCTCTGGTCACGCACGGTGTCGCCATACTTGCGGACATCGACGGTAGGCATGATGCCTCCTTTCATAGCGCCTCCCGGCCGGGGACGCGGCCATGGTGCCGCGGCGTCCCGCTCGGATCGGCGTACGTTCAGTTGTTTCTGTCAGCGGCCCGGTCACCTCGGGAGAACGAAGGTGCCGTGGTCAGGCCTGGGAGGGGTCTTCCGGCTCGTTCTCGCCCCAGCCGCATGTCTCCATGTTAGGAACAAGTGCTTGCAATTGCAAGCAGGGCAGCAAGCACTCCGGTGTGACGTTGGCCACGCGGGGCCGCGCTGGCCAACCAGGCAGGCGTCTCGCGCGTCTACCTGCCGATACGTCAAAAACGGTGCGTCACATCCGCGTAGCCGTCAAGGAGGCGTATCGGAGTACGGGGGCGCGGCGGTGGTCTCCCAGCTCGATCGCCGCGTCCCCAGCCGCGTCGGCCCGCTCGTATCGAAGTACCGGACTTACCTGAAGGCTTGATAAAGAAACCTTAAAGAATGCCTATGACAGTCATCGGCTCCAGCGCAGCAGGCGTCGCAGACACAGCCGGGTGGCTCGTGGGCTCGCCCGGTGTCCTGACTGAGAATCACTGGGGGGACGGTCACGGTGAAGGCGCAGGAACATCGACGCCTGAGTGTTCTGATTCTTGTTCAGAACCTCTGGTGAGCTTGCTTGGCTGGGAGTTGCAGGTGCCGAAGCTCTTGGCCGCCTACGAGCGCGCCCTGAACAAAGGGACGAGCCGGCGGACGGCGATCGTCGAGATCGCGCGGTGACGGCGGGTGACCGCGTCCACCCTGGTGACCCGGTGGATGCTGGGGGGGATCCGGGCCTGTCCTTGGTGATCGTGACGTACCGCAACGCCGCGGATATCGGGCGATGCCTGCGGGCGGTCGGCAAGGCGGTACCACGTGTCTCGATGGAAGTGATCGTCGTTGACAACGCGTCGGGCGATGACACCAGCGCGGTTGCCCGCGCCGCCGCGCCGGAAGCACGGGTGATCGAGCGGACGCTGAACGGCGGATTCGCGGACGGCTGCCGGGCCGGTGCTGCAGCGGCGACCGGACGGTGGCTGTTGTTCTTGAATCCAGACACCGCCATCGCCCCCGACGCGATCGGAGCGCTGCTTGGCTGCGCCCGCGGCCACCGATCAGCGGGCATTGTCGGCGGCCGTTTCGTGCATGCGGACGGGACCGTCGACCCTCGTTCGTGGTGGGGGAGGCCGAGCCCGTGGTCGGTCTTGTGCTTTGCCCTCGGGCTGAGCAGCCTGCTGCCCGGCAACCGGCTGTTCGATCCGGAATCACCGCGGCCGTGGACATCGCAGCCGGGACAAGAACGCGCCGTGCCGGTCGTGAGCGGGGCGTTCATGCTGGTGAAGCGGGAGCTCTGGGACGAGCTTGACGGCTTCGATCCAGCCTTCTTCATGTACGCGGAGGACGCGGACTTCTGTCTGCGTGCGGCCGCGCGGGGCTACCGCCCGATGGTAACCGCGCGGGCGGTCTGCTATCACGAGGGCGGGAAGTCCTCGTCAAGCGTGCAGAAGCTGGTACTTCTCTTCACCGGCAAAGCCACCCTGGTCCGGCGGCATTTCCCGCCCGGGCTGCGCGGCGTGGGCGTCGGCCTCCTGCTCACCGGGGTTTTCCTGCGCGCCACCGCGAGCAGGGTCAACGGCTCCGCTTCACCGGCCCGGCAGGGACGGCCGACGGCGCGGGGAGCGGACTGGAGAGCGCTGTGGACGGCCCGCGCGCAATGGCGGCGGGGATGGGCCCGCGGTAGCCAGCCTCAGTGATGCCTCGTGGCGCCGATCTTGGCTGTGCCACGGTACAGGTCTTTGGCTCCTGCCACGGCTGCCGCCATCGCCCGATCGAGCAACGTCGAATTCTCATGCACCACGACGTCCTCGACGCCATTCTGCCGGTAAGAAATGGCCGCATGGCAGTCCGCGGCCGCCGTCGCGAGCTCGCCGAGCGCCCTCTTGTACAGCCTTTCCATCGCGGCATCCGGGATTGGTGCCTTTGCCCGCGCGTTCGTCACGGCCGCGGCGAGCTTCGAGCATGCCTGTTTCATCTCGAGGAATTGCCGGACGTCGTGCGTCATCAATACGTCGCCGAGCTCCGCAGATACGACCGCTAGAGCCCTGCCTCCGTGTCCACCGTCCCACGCGGCGACCTTAGCCGGGTGGGACGGGTTCAAAGCTGCGTTCGAGTCTTGCCCCACTGCCTGGCTGGCGGGCACGGCCAGGGCC
>DATFVJ010000284.1:0-2883 GCA_035260365.1 Streptosporangiaceae bacterium | reverse complement strand
GCACCAGGCACTCCCGCTCGGCGGGCACCGCACAAATAACGTGCTGCACGCGGCATGTGCGAGCGTTCTCGGTACAGGTGTGGCTGCATAAATATGCGGGCCACGCTCGCCACCGCGCCGTGGACGCCCATGATGGTAGGTGGAACGCTCGCGACGTTATGAGCCGACCAAATAGGCGCGCCGATATGCGTGCCCGCCCGCTTGGTCGCCGTGGCTGTGAGCGCCGCGCAGAAAGGGCACTCTGTGGTTGTGGCATTGAACCAGCCGAGCCAGTATGCCGATGACCGCAATCTCCGTGCCCGCCAGCGTTTTTGGCGGCATCAGAGCCCGTACTTCGACATCGTGGGCTGGGTGCTGGATCTGGCCGGGCTCGCACCCGGGATGAGGGTTCTGGATGCCGGCTGCGGGAACGGTTTCTACCTGCGCGCGATGGCCGGGCGGCAGGTGCGGGCGGCGGGGTGTGATCTGTCGATGGGGATGCTGCGATCGGCAGCCCACCCGGCGCTGTTCAGTGCTGATGTTGCCGCGTTGCCGGTGCGCGACGGCGTGTTTGACGTCGTCCTGGCGGTGCACATGCTCTATCACGTGCCGGGCCGGGAAACGGCCGTGCGTGAGCTGCGCCGCGTGCTTGCGCCGGGAGGCATGTGTGTCGCGGTGACCAACGGCGCGCGGCACACGCGCTCGCTGCGCGATCTTGTCGAGCGTGCCGTTCGCAAGGGAACGCCCGGCTGGCGGACGAACCCGGCCACGCAGGCGTTCACGGCGGAGAACGCGGCAGCGCAGCTGAGGGGGGCGTTCGGGACCGTGACCTGCGTGCGCCCGCCCGGCCAGCCGCCGGTCGTGATCCGCGACGCCGCGGTGGCCGCAGACTACGTGGCCAGCCTGGCCAGCCACTACCAGGACGAGGTCGCCCGTCCCTGGCCGGATGTCGTCGAGGACGTTCGCCGGGAGGTGCAGGCCGTGATCGATAACGACGGCGCCTTTATCACTTCCGGTGACCTTGCCGCCTTCATGTGCCGCTAGGGCGCAACTGTTCTGTGGCCGGTCAGCGGCCGCGCGCGATCTGATCGGCGCCGGGTTGCCGGGACGCTGTCAGGGCCCCGTCGCCGCTTCTGGAGGTGGTGATCCGGCGAAACGCGCAATCCATCGCTCGCCGCGAAAGCTGCGCCTGGCGCCGGCTCCACCCTGCTCGGGCTTGGATGGCGGCTGTGTGTCGGCGGCGGTCCGTGACGAACAATGAGCAGCTAGTCCGGACGGTCTCGGTACACCCTCGCGGCCGGGATCTCGCTCACCGATTCTGCTGCGGCGGCAATGGATTCCGGCCCAAGCGCGGATCACAAGTAAGGTGAGCATGCATATGTCCAGTCCCAGGCCCGTCGTTCACCTGGAGCTCCACACCGGAGATCAGGCACGGGCGAGCGCGTTCTACGCGAAGCTCTTGTGCTGGCGCCGGCAGCTGATCGAGGCCGGGTCCGGCTCCTACCTCGCCCTCGAACTGGGCGGGGGATTCGGCGGCGGCATCGTCGAATGCGGCACCGCGCGCCCGCTATGGCTGCCCTACGTCGAGGTCGACCAGATCGAAGAGTCCACCGAACGCGCGCGCCAGCTCGGCGCCTCAGTGCTGCTGGGGCCGCGCGAGGGGCCGACCGGATGGCGCAGTGTCGTTTCGGCCCCGCAGTGCGGCGAGCTCGCTATCTGGCAGGCAAAACGATGACGGCCGAGCCTGAACGCGGGAAGAAAGCGGCTGGCACGATGCTGGCCGCGAGCGAGCGCGAGCTGCTCGAGGCCGCCCAGCGGGGCGACGACGATGCCTTCGGCCGACTTGCCGGACCCTACCGCGGCGAGCTGCACGCCCACTGCTACCGGATGCTCGGCTCGAACGTGGACGCAGAGGATGCGCTGCAGGAGACGCTGCTGCGCGCCTGGCGCGGCCTGCCGCGGTTCGAGGGCCGCAGCTCGGTCCGCTCCTGGCTCTACAAGATCGCGACAAACGCCTGCCTCAGGGCGATCGAGCGGCGGCCCAGACGAGTGCTTCCGGTCGACTACGGGCCCGCCGCCGACCCCCACGACGGCCCCGCCGAGCCAGTGACCGAGGCGGTGTGGCTCGAACCCTACCCGGATCAGCCGCTAGGGCTCGGCAGCGGCCCAGCCGGCCCGGAGGCCCGTTATGAGCAGCGCGAGGGCGTTGAGCTCGCCTTCATCGCGGCACTCCAGCACCTGCCCGCGCGACAGCGCGCCGTGCTGATACTGCGCGACGTGCTCGGCTTCTCGGCCCGCGAAACCGCCACGGCACTCGAAACGACGCCCATCTCGGTCGACAGCGCGCTGCAGCGCGCCCGCAAGACAGCAGGCCAGCGACTGCCGGAACAAAGCCAGCAGGCGACGCTTCGCTCACTAAGCGACGGGGCGCTAAGACAGGTCGGGCAGCGTTACGTCACAGCCTGGGAGCGCAACGACGTCGACGCGGTCGTTGCCATGCTCGCCGACGACGCGAAGCTGGCGATGCCGCCCCTGCCAGCCTGGTACCGCGGCCGCGAACAGGTCGCCATCTTCCTCGGCGGCGGTCCGCTGGCGGGGACGACGCGCTGGCGCCTCATCCCCGCTCGCGCGAACGGGCAGCTCGCCTTCGGCCTGTACGCCTGGCACGACACGACACAGACCTTCATGCCGCGCGCCGTCGACGTGCTCACCCTGCGCGGCGCGCAGATCCAGGAGATCACCGCCTTCCTCGCCCCAGACGCCTTCCGCGGCTTCGACCTCCCAGCCATCCTCCCTGAACCGGGAACCAACTCGTAGACGCGATGCGGACCGATTGTGATGCACAAGCCGCCGGATCTAGAAGAGATCGCCACCGAAGTCGGAACCCATCACCAGCTGCTCCAC
>DATFVJ010000283.1:0-7736 GCA_035260365.1 Streptosporangiaceae bacterium | reverse complement strand
TGATTCCCGGGTGCCGCGCGGCCCTGAGCGCGAGGCCGGGCAGCGTGGTCACGCCGAGGCCAGCCGCGACGAGAGCCTGTACCGCCACATAGTCGTCGGTGGTGAACGCGATCTTCGGGGTGAACCCGGCACGCGCGCACTGTTGCAGCAGATAGCTGCGGCAGCGGTCGCAGCCGGCGATCCACTGCTCGCCCGCGTGCGCGGCGAGATCCGGCCCCGCGCCCGCGGCCGCGCCCCCGGATGCGCTCCCGGATGCGCTCCCGCTCGCGGCTGCGCTCGAAGCTCCGCCCGTGTGACTCGCCCGCGTCACCAGGCAGACCGGCTCGTCGAGGAGCATGGTGGCGCGGGCGCCCTGCGGGGGCGCGTCCGGCTCGTGCACGAAGACCAGCGCCACGTCGACATAACCAGCGCGGAGCATCCGCAGCGCCTCCGGCGGCTCGGCCTCCGCCAGCGTGAGATCCACACCAGGGTTCTCGGACCTGAGCCTGGCCGCCGCCGCGGGCACGATCGTGCCGAGAGCCGATGGGAAGGCGGCCAGGCGCACCCGCCCCTGGCGCAGCCCAACGTGCGCGGCAAGCTCGTTCTCCGCCGCGTCGAGCCTGCCCAGGATTTCGGCCGCGCGGTCGGCGAGCAGCCGCCCGGCGTCGGTCAGCCGGATGCCGCGTCCCGCCCGCTGAATGAGCTTGGATCCGGTCTCCGCCTCGAGCCTGGCGAGGTGGTGGCTGACCGACGGCTGGGCGTAGTTGAGTTCCCGCGCCGCGCCCGTCACCGAACCGTGCCGGGCTACCGCGGCCAGCACTCGAAGCCGCGTCACATCCAGCATGAACCAAGTATAGATGGATTCGATTTTTTACCTTACGAGCCCATGATGTGCTTATCTGACCAGCTCAGGAACGTATCGCGATGAGCCGGTCAGCGGCACCCACAGTCGGCCACGAAACGTCAGCGGTCACCGAGCAGGGGGCCGGACGGATCGCGTGCGGGCCGGCCGGCCACGCGGCGGTGACGCCACGCGATCCCCGACAGCGCCTCGAGCACCACCCGGTTCGCAAGGAAGGAGGTGATCTCGGCGTGGTCGTAGGGCGGTGACACCTCCACTACGTCCAGCCCGGCCAGCGGAAGCTCCATCGCGATCCGGCGGACGGCGTCGAGCAACTGACGGGCGGTGAGCCCACCGGGCTCCGGCGTGCCCGTGCCCGGCGCCATGCCTGGATCGACCACGTCGACGTCGACGGAAAGGAACACGCCCGCACAGTCGTCGGTAGCGATCGCGAAGGCCTCGGTGAGGCACGGGTCGAGACCGCGCGCCACGATCTCGGTCATCTCGTAGCTCCGCATGTTCTGGCCCGCCATCCAGTCGAGGGTCTGCGGCTCCGGCCAGTACCCACGCAGCCCGATCTGCAGGAACCTGTCCCCGCGCACCGCGCCGGACTCGATGAGCCTGCGCATCGGCGTGCCGTGCCCGTACAGCGACCCCCACTGGGTGTCGCCGGTGTCGGCGTGCGCATCGAAATGGATCATCGAGACCCGTCCCCAGCCGGTGACGCGTGCGACTCCGGTCGCGTCCGGCCAGGCGATGGTGTGGTCACCGCCGAGGATGACCGGCAGCGCGGCGGCCTCGCACACCGCCTGCACGGCCTGTTCGAGGCGGCGCAGTGCCTGCTCGGTCTCGCCGGACGGCATCTCCACGTCACCCGCGTCCACCACCTTCAGTTCGGCGAGCGGGTCAACGCCGAGCGCGAGGTGCGGCCGCGCACCGTCGTGCGGCAGATAGTCGGTGAACCGGATCGCCTGCGGCCCGAAGCGGGCACCGGGCCGGTGCGAGGTGCCGCCGTCGAACGGCGCGCCGAGGATGACCACGTCGGCGCCGGCGAAGGTGGCGGGATCGGCGAGATCGGCCGCGGGCACGCCGAGGAAGGTGGCGTCCGGGCCGTACATGTTGCCAAGCCTGGTCACGGAACCTCCTGCGGGTAAGTGATCAGGTTAGCCCGAGCGCGGGCGGCACGAGCGGTCTGCGCGCAGACGAGTCGGTCGACGCTCATGCCGAGTCCGGCCGATGCGCCGCGCCGAGTCCGGCCGATGCGCCGCGCCAAGTCCGGCCGATGCGCCGCGACGCGGGCACCGAGGGCTCGGGTCTTGGCTACGGTGTGTGCATGGCGCTGGAAGATGGGCGGCTCCCCGAACTGATGGAGCTTGGCCTGACGATGTACGAGGGTCGCGCGTACCTTGCCTTGATCAGGCGTGAGTCCTACACGGCCGCGCAATTAGCGCGCGCCGCCGACGTTCCGCGCCAGCGAATCTATGACGTGCTCGAGAGCCTGGTCCGCCAGCGGCTCGCGATCATGCGCCCGGGCCGGGTGGCGAGCTACCGCGCGATCGCGCCGGACCTTGCCGTCGGCCGGCTCGTCGACGAGCGGCGCGAGGCCCTTGGCCGGCTCGAGCAGGTGGCCGACAGGCTGGCCGGCGCCCTGGCGCCGACCTGGTCGGACGGCCGCACCCACACCGACCCGCTCGACTATGTCGAGGTGCTGCGCGATCCGCGGGCGATCACCACGCGGTTCACGCAGATCCAGCGGCAGGCGCGCAACGAGCTGCTGTGCTTCGCCAAGCCGCCGTTCCTCGGCGTTCCCTCCGACAACATCGAAGGGCTGCGCGTGACGCGGCGGCTGTCCCGCAGCGGCGGAAGCGTCCGCACCGTCTATACCGCGGACATCCTCGACGACAAGGACACCCTGGACGTGGTGCTCAGGTTCGCCGAGGCGGGTGAGGGCGTGCGGGTCGCGGACGAGCTTCCGCTGAAGCTGGTCGTCGCGGATCAGTCGCTGGTGCTTTTCGACATGGCAGATCCCGTCGCCGAGACCGGCGCCACCACATCGCTGATCATCGAGCACCCGGCGCTCGCCCTGACCCTGCGGCACGCGTTCACCGCGATCTGGGAGCGGGCCCAACCGCTGGAGAAGGCGCTCGCCCGCCGCGGCTGACCCCGGAATCGGTGGCGAACGGGCCCACCTGGCGCTGTACGAGGTGGGCCTTGTCGGCGACGCGGCTCAGCTGGCACTGATGGTGGCGCGCGGCACGGGCTCGGCCGCTGCCACGGTGTCACCCTCGAAACGGATGTCGGGCAGGATCCGCGCCAGCGGCCTCGGCAGCCACCAGTTGGCCTTGCCGAGCAGTTCCATGACCGCGGGAACCAGCACGAGGCGCACGAGCGTCGCGTCCACGAGCACCGCGACCGCCAGGCCGAGACCGATCTGCTTGACCGAGACGTCGGCGCCGAACACCACGGACAGGAACACCACGACCATGATGGCGGCGGCCGCCGAGATCACCCGCGCGGTGCGCGCGAGCCCGCGGGCGACGGCGGTCGCGTTGTCACCGGTGCGGTCGTGCTCCTCACGGATCCGCGACAGCAGGAACACCTCGTAGTCCATTGACAGCCCGAACAGGATGACGAACAGGAAGATCGGCACCCAGGTGGTCACGGGCATCTTCTCCGGGAAGCCGAACAGGTGACCGAGCCAGCCCCACTGCGCCACCGCGGTGAGCACGCCGTAGGCGGCCGAGATGGACAGCAGGTTCATCACCGCCGCCTTGATCGCGACGGTGAGGGAGCGGAAGACCACCATCAGGAGCAGGACCGACAGGCCGACCACAACACCGATCAGCCAGGGCAGCCGCTGGTTCACCAGGTCCGCGAATCCCACGTTGAAGTTGTTCGGGCCGCCGATGTAGGCGTAGACGCCGGTGCCCGCGGTGGCGTGCGGCAGCACGCTGCCCCTAAGCCGGTGCACCAGGTCGTTGGTGGCCGTGTCCTGCTCGCTCGTCGTGGGGTAAGCGAGCAGTATCGCGGACCGGTGGTTGGCGCTGACCACCGGCCGGGCAACGCGCGCGATGCCCGGGGTGTGCGCCACCGCGGCCTCGACCTGGCTGATGGCTCCCGGCGCCGACGTCGCCGGGAGCTGGGCCGCGATGATCAGCGGCGCGTCGAAGCCGGGGCCGAACCCTTCCGCGATGGTCTGGTAGCTCTTGTACCCCATCGTGTTGCGCGCCTGCGTGCTCTCGTCCGGCATGTTGATCTTCATGCTCAGGACCGGGGCGGCCAGCGTGAGGATGATGAGGGCGGAAGCCACGGCGGCGAGGACCGGCCGGCGCTGCACCACAGCCGCCCAGCGTTCCGCGGCAGATCCCGAACGGCTGCGCTCCCTGACGCCCCGCCGATTCCAGCGGGCAAGCCTGGACGGCTTCGCGAGCCGGGTTCCGGTGAAGCCGAGCAATGCGGGCAGCAGCGTCAGCGAGCCCAGCAGCACGCAGGCGACGGTCGCGGAAGCCGCGACGGCGACACCGTTCATGAGCGGCTGACGCAGCACAAGCAGGCCGAGTATCGCGACGATGACCGTGGTGCCCGCGAACAGCACGGCGCGGCCTGCCGTGGACATCGCGGTCACGATGGCGGACTCGGGCGCCGCGCCACCGCGCAGCGCCTCACGGAAGCGCGTGACGATGAACAGCGCGTAGTCCACCCCCACGCCGAGGCCGATCAGCGACGCGATGATCGGTGCGAATGACGGAGCCGGGATCAGGTAGCCGAGCAGCGCGATGAGGGAGAGTCCGCTGGCGATGCCGAACAGCGCCGTGACGATCGGCAGGCTCATCGCGAGCAACGAGCCAAAGCTGATCAGCAGCACGATCGCCGCGGCAAAGACCGCGATGCGCTCGGACGAGCCGCCGGACGGGGTCTCGGCGAGGTCGACCACGTCGCCCCCGAGGTAGAAGGAAACCCCGCCGCCCGAGGCCGCGGTGGCCTCGTTCATCAGCGCCTTCGCTTCGCTTCCCGGGACGTTGGCCGGCGTCACGTCGAAGTGAATGGTCGCGAAGGCGATGTGCCCGTTCGCCGAGATCTGGCCCGGCACCAGGTAAGGAGAACTGACCGCGGCGATGTGCGCCGCCTGGCCGAACCGCGTCAGTGTGGCGGTGATTCGCTCGCGCACGGCCGGCGCCGCGATGGGCTGGGCGGACCGGATCGCCAGGGTGAGCGAGTCACCGGACTGCTGCGGGAAGTGCTGGTTGATCAGCTTCGTACCGGTGTCGGTGGCGGTGAAGTCGTTGCTGGCCGGGGCGCCGAACCGCATCCACATGATGACCAGAAAGGCGACGATCGCTATCCAGCCGGACAGCGTGAGCCAGCGATGCCGGTGGCAGGTCCTGGCGAGCCGGCCGAGAAGGCCGGGCCGGGTGACGGGCGGGTACGACATCGCGATCTCCGGTGAGCCGTCAGGTTGGGTTGCCTCCAATCCGAAAGTTACGTCGGCCGAGGTAGGTAAACCCCCACCTTCCAGTACAGCCAGGTGGGCTATGGTGCGGCCCCTCGCCGTGGTAATGATCGCGTCACCCGCGCAGGCGCAGGCCGTACGCGATGAGCGTGAAACCGGGCGCGGGACTCCAGTCGCGTTCGGGTAGCCGGGTGAATCCCGCCGCCCGGTACAGGTGCTGCGCGGCCGCCATCGTCGGCCTGGTGGACAGCAGCAGGTGCCTGGTGCCGCTCGCGATGGCCCGCTCGATAACGGCGCTGACCAGCGCGCGGCCGTGCGGGCGGATAGGCGCTGCGCCGCGGCCCCGACCATACGAGCACGGCAAGCGGCTGATACGCGCCACGACGCTCCGTATCATGCGGTAGTCATGTACCTGCTTGCCGGACCAACGAACACCGCGACGACGCGGCGGCCCGCCTTGCCCGGGGCATCGCTCGCGGTCGCGCTCATCTCGAGCGTCCTGCTCGTGGCGGGGTGCAGCTCGCCCGGCGGTGCGCCGTCCGGGCCCGGGTCATCGGGTACCGCGGCGGGGAGTACGAGCGGGGCGGCGCAGGTGCAGCCGTTTCCTGTGGCGGAGAACCAGAAGCCCGGCACACCGGATTGGCGGGTGCGCCGGCTGGGCTCCCCTGACGCGATCGAAGGGTTCGCCGACCGGGTGAGCGTGCCGCCCGGGCAGCAGTTCCGGTTGTTCGTATCCACGACGTCGCGGTGGTGGCGGGTGGAGGCCTTCCGTATGGGCTGGTACAACGGGGCCCAGGCGCGGCGGGTATGGCAATCGGACAAGGTTGCCGGGCTCGTGCAGCGGGCGCCGGTCCTATCGGCGAGTACGAACATGGTGCGGGCGCCGTGGCGGCCGTCGCTGACCGTGCGGTCGGCGAGCACGGCCGGGGCGGTCGTGATCATCAACGATGTGACCACGTGGCAGGCGTACAACCGGTGGGGCGGCTACGACCTGTACACCGGGCCGGGCGGGTTCGCCGACCGGGCCCGCGCGGTCAGCTTCGACCGGCCCTACAACGCCAACAGCTACGACAACGGCGCGGAGTGGTTCGAGTCCTTCGACCAGGCCGCGATCGCGCTGGCGGAGAAGACCGGTGTGCCGCTCGCGTACGAGACGGACGTGGACCTGAACCAGAACCCGGGACTGCTGAGCGGTGCGCGTGCCGTGATCACGCTCGGGCACGACGAGTACTACTCGGCGGCCATGCGGGACCGGCTGGCGGCGGCGAGGGACGCCGGGGTGAATATCGCGTTTCTCGGCGCGAACGCGGTGTTCCGCCATATCAGGTTCGGTTCGTCGCCGCTCGGCGCCGACCGGGTGGTGATCTGTTACAAGGTCGCCAGCGAAGATCCGCTTTTCGGGGTGAACAACAGCGCCACCACGCAAGATTGGCGCGAGCCGCCCGATCCCAGGCCGGAAAGCACGCTCACGGGCGTGCTGTACGAATGCAATCCGGTGAGCGACGCTTATGTGGTTGACGACCCCGGGAACTGGATCTTCGCCGGCACCGGCGCGCGCAAGGGGGAGTCGTTCGCCGGCATGGTCGGACCAGAGTATGACCGGGTCAACCCCGCCGCGCCGGTGCCGCGGCCCATCGAGGTGCTCGCGCATTCGCCGCTGACCTGCGCTGGAGCGGCGAGCTACGCGGACTCGGCGTATTACACGGCCCGCGGCGGCGCGGGGGTGTTCGCCTCGGGCACCATGCGCTGGGTATGCGCGATGAGGGGCCGGTCCTGCGGTCACGGGGTCAGTAACGCCGCACGGCGGTTCGTGGACATCGCGACCACCAACCTGCTCCGCGTCTTCGCGGCCGGCCCAGCGGGGCTCACCCACCCGGCCCGCGACAATCTCGCCCGCCTGCATGAAGCCTCGAGCTTCGCGGGCCCGTCAGGCGACTGACGAGCCCGGCGCGCCGCGATGGCACTCGACGACCTCGACCAGAAGATCATCGGCGCGCTGATCGAAGACGCCCGCGCGACGTACGCGGAGATCGGCACCCAGGTCGGGCTGTCCGCCCCAGCGGTCAAGCGGCGGGTGGACCGGCTCCGGGCGACCGGTGCGATCACGGGTTTTTCCGCGCGGGTGGACCCGGCGGTCCTGGGCTGGACCACCGAGGCGTATGTGGAGTTGTTCTGCCGCGGCCGGACCTCGCCCGCCGACATCCGCGCCGCGGTCGCGAGGTACCCGGAGGTGGTCGACGCGTGCACGGTCACCGGGGAAGCCGACGCGCTCCTGCGCATCCGCGCTGCCGATGTCCAGCACTTCGAGCGGATCGTCGAACGCATCAGCGCCGAGCCGTTCGTCGTACGGACGAGAAGCGAGATCGTGCTTTCCCGCCTGATCGACAGGCCGGGCGCCGGGCCCGCGCCGGTCGCGGCCACGCAGTCCGGGCCGTAATGGCGGACCTGAACCGCAGGAACTGAACC
>DATFVJ010000282.1:0-5028 GCA_035260365.1 Streptosporangiaceae bacterium | reverse complement strand
CGCCACCGCCGGCGCGGGCCGGCCGTCCGCTCTCCTGAACCGGTCGGGGAAGCCGAGGATGCCCCGCACGTCGGCGCCGCGAAAGCCGTAGATCGACTGATCCGGGTCGCCCACGACGATCAGCTCGCGGCCGCCCGAGGCCAGCGCGTGCAGCAGCTCCTCCTGTGCCGGGTCGGTGTCCTGGTACTCGTCCACAAACACGGCGTCGTACGCCTCGCGCTCCCTGGCCCTGACGGCGGAGCGGGTGAGCATCGCCGCGGCGATCCTGATGATCTCCGCGTAGTCATACGCGGGCACCGGTGCCAGGTCGAACCGTGCGGCGTACCTTTCGAGGAACGCGCCCGCAGCGATCCATTCCTCGCGCTTGGCCTGGCGCCCCAGCCTGGCCAGGCCGGGTCCGTCCAGGCCTCGTTCCGCGGCGCGCAGCAGCAGGTCCCTCAGTTCCTCCGCGAACCCGCGGGTGGTGAGCGCGGGCCGCAGCGGCGGCGGCCAGAGCCCGGCACCGTCGTGCGCCTCACCGCGCAGCATCTGCCTGACCTCGAGCAACTGCTCCGGGCCGGAAAGCAGCCTCGGCGGCTCGTCGCCCGCGGCGGTGAACTCCCTGCGCACCAGCGCGTAGGCGTAGCTGTGGAAGGTGAGCGCGAGCGGCTCGCGGGTGGTGCGCCGAAGCCTGGCGGTGATGCGCTCGCGCAGTTCGTGCGCTGCCTTGCGGCTGAACGTGAGCACCAAGATCCGCTGCGGGTCGACGCCGCGGCGCTCGATCCGGTCGGCCACCGCCTCGACCAGGGTCGTTGTCTTGCCCGTGCCCGGCCCGGCGAGCACAAGCAGCGGGCCGCCGTGGTGCGCCACCACCGCCCGCTGGGCGTCGTCGAGGCACGGCGGGTCCGCCGCCGGGGAGGACCGGCGGACCAAGCGGTAGGAAGGGGCTGGCTGGTCCATGGCAATAGGCATTCCAGCAGAAGGGTCTGACAGTCTGGGCGGCTTTCATTATCCGCGATGGTCTTCCGGCGGGTGGCGGGCTGGCGAACGACGGCTGCCATAACGCCGGGCATTTACCCGCGCCCAGGTCACCAGGTGCGGCCGCCTGAGCGCAGGCACGAATTTGTGCCTTTGATCCAGATTCGACAGTGGATTTGATCAGCCGGCGGCGAGGGCGGCGCGCGCCGCCTCGACGGCGGCCGCCCGGTAGCCCGCGCCGAAGAGGCATACGTGCACGAGCAGCGGGTGGAGTTGGTGCAACGGCACCCGCGACCGCCAGCCAGCCGCGAGCGGTGTGGCCTCGGCGTAGGCGGCCACGATGCGGTCCAGGTAGGGCGCTCCGAAGAGGGCGAGCATGGCCAGGTCGGTCTCCCGGTGGCCGCCGTGGGCGGCGGGATCCACCAGCCAGCCCCGGCCGCGCGCCCAGATCACGTTTCCCGACCAGCAGTCGCCGTGGATCCTCGCGGGCGGCTCGGCGGTCCCCGCGAGGTCGCCGATCCGCGCCATGACGGTCTCGATCACGCGCGCGTCGGCGGCGGACAGCGCGCCGCTGTCGGTGCCGCGGCGCAGGAAGGGCGCGATCCGGCGCGACGCGTACCACGACGGCCACGTGTCCGCCATCGTGTTGTCAAGCGGGAGCGAGGCGATGTACCCCGCCCACGGCGCGCCGAACCGCTCTGCTCCCGAGGCGTGCAACGCGGCGAGGTCGCGCCCGAACCGCTCGGCCGCGCCCGGGTCAGGGTCTCCCACCTGCAGCCAGGACAGCACCAGGGTGGACTGGTCGCAGCCGAGCACCTCGGGCACGGGCGTGCCTGCCGCGCGGAGCCAGTGCAGGCCGCGCTTCTCCGCGGGCAGCAGTCCGCCGAGGGGCGCGTCCGCGGCCTTGACGAACACCTCGCGTCCGTCGGCCAGCGTGGCGCGGTACGTACCCCAGCGATGCTGCCGGCCGAGCGGCCTGACATCCCGCACGCCGACACCGAGGAGACCGGCAACGCGGTCACCGATCATGGCCGGACACCTTCGGCTGGTCGTCAGGACCGCCGTGGCCGCCGGGCGCGGTGCGGGCCCACCACATTACGAATCCGCGTGGCGCGGCGTGAGCGTCTCGGCCAGGCGGGCGGCGAGTGCCTTCGCGGCCGCCTCGATCAGCGCAAGAACATCGGCGAACGAGTGACCTTGGCCGAGATAGGGATCTGGGACCTCGGCGCCGTCCGGCGACCCGGGATCGAAGGAACGAAACAGCCGAATCCGGTCTTCCGCGTCCGCCCGGCGCGGGGCCATCCGGACCAGTGCGCGCAGGTTGTGCCGGTCCATGGCCAGGATCAGATCGCGGTCGGGCAGCCACGACGGCCCGATCTGCCTCGCCCGGTGGTCATCGCCCGGGTAACCCTGCCTGGCCAGCTCGGCGCGGGCTCTTGGGTCCATCGGCTCCCCCGTGTGCCAGTCGCCGACGCCCGCGCTGTCGATCTCGACCAGGCCGCCGATGCCCGCTCGCTCGACCTCGGCCCGCACCACGGACTCGGCCATGGGTGAGCGGCAGATGTTGCCCAGGCACACCAGGCAGACCCGGTAGGGCCGGCCCGGGTCGCGCGGCGGCGGCACCGGTGCCGCCTGGGGTCGGTGGCCAGGTGTCATGCCTCAAGGATGCCCGAGTGACCGGGCCAGCGGGCCAGTCGCATGTCCACCCGCACCGCGGCGGCATGCGCGCGGAGCGGGGTGGATTCCGTCAGGTAGTGGGCATGCGCCGCCCGCTCGTGACCAGGTGGGGGCGACCCGTCGGCGTGGATCACCCGCCACCAGGGCACCGCGCCGCCCCACTGTGCGAGCACCCGGCCGACCTGGCGGGGACCACCTTCGCCGAGGTATTCCGCGATGTCACCGTAGGACATGACCCGGCCAGCGGGAATCCGCTCGACGACGCCGAGCACCCGGTCGGCGAAGCCGTCCACCTCACCGGCGGAGTCGGCCTGCTGGCCGCGTGTCACCACGGCTCCGTCAGGGAAGAAGGCGGGACCGGGTCGGGGCCTGGCGGCGGCGCGGGGAACAGCGGGTCGGCCGGGCCGGGCCCGTGCGGCGCCGGCTGCGGCGGCCAGCCGTCCGCGGCGCCGAGATCAGCGACCGCGCGCCGGCGGGACCGCCGCACGGCCACGATCCGCGTCAGCGACACCACGACGAGGATCACCGAAATCAGCCCGAGCAGCCCGAACCCGGCGATCGGCAGGAGGCCACGAGGGCGCACGGGCGGGGGGGCGACGTGCGAAGGCCCGCCGCCGAAATGCTGATCCGCGGCGACTGCCTGGCCGCCCGCGCCGGGGCCGCCCGGGGCGAGACCGCCCGCGGGGACGTCCCTGGAGATCGCCTTCGCCCGGGCCAGCGCGGCCGACGCGTCGACCATGCCGAAGCCGACCCGCTCGTCGTAACCGCTGCGGGGGCGGTCGCGGGTAGTGGAGACGATCGCCTCGTCGACGAGGGCGGGTGAAAGCTCCGCGTATCTCGCCTTGATCAGCGCAACCGCGCCCGCGACCAGCGCACACGCCGGGCTGGTCCCGCTGACCTCCCAGTACATGCCGTCGCGGCCCTGCGCCGGCACGTTGACACCTGGCGCCGCGACCTGGACGGAGAGGTTGTCGCTTGAGAAGCCGGCCCGAGAGCCGTTGCGATCGGCCGCGCCCACGGCCAGGACGCCTGGATAGTCCGCGGGAAATGAATAGGGAGCATAACTGTGCGTGTGCGCGAACCAGCTGTCGCCCGAGTTTCCCGACGACGCGACCACCACGGTCCCGTGGTCGTCGGCGTACTGCAGCGCCGACCGGACGGCGGTGCTCGGCTCGCTGTACCCGATCGACATGCTGATCACGGCGGCACCGTGGCGCACGGCGAAACGGATGGCGCGGGCCAGGGCGTTCTGGATCGCGTCTGCCGTCTCGTGCTGGTAGTGCGCGTATCGGGGATCGTCACGATCAGTGATCACCCGGATGGACAGGATCTTGGACTGGGGCGCCACCCCGAGGATGCCGCTGCTACCGTCGCCGTGGCCGTGCCCGGCGATCAGCGAGGCCATCCAGGTACCGTGCTCGCCCCAGTGCGGGTCAGACGGCGGGGTGCCCGTCTGCGTGTAGTCCGGGCCCGTCGCCACCGATCCGGCCAGGTCGGAGACGGCGGGATCCACGCCGCTGTCGAGTACGGCGACCGTGATCCCGCGCCCCTGGCTCGTCGTCCAGGCCGGCGGTGCCTGCAGATCGTCGAGCACCCATTGCTGTGCGTCACGCACACTGTCGGCGCCGGCCGGCTGCGGCACGGCGGTGAGAAGAGCAGCGGCCAGCGCTCCGGCCAGCAGTGCCGGAGCAAACCTATCCCTAACGGCTAGCGCAAGCGTCCCCCGCGTGCCCCGCTGGCTCAGCATCCGGGTGTTCCCGGGCAGACGGGTGCGCGTGGCTGCGCGCTCATCCTGGCCGCGATGTCATCGGCGATCCCCTCGGCCGCGCTCAGCAGCTCGCCCTGTCCATATTTGTCACCCGCCGCGCCCGCACGCGGCCGGCCGTCTGCGTATCCCGCCGTGTACATGACAAGGTACGGGCCCGCAGAGACATTCATCGAGAGCTGGCGGGCCTGGTCGCCGAACCACGTGGCCAGCGTGTGGGGAAAGGCGGCGACCCGCACTCCCGGCCACAGGGTGCCAGGGCCGGCCAGCGAGGCGGCGACGGCGGTGGCGGCGAGCGCACTCGGCAGTACCGCCACGCCGACCGTGGTGACGAACGCGCCGGTCGCGTCCGCGTAGGTCGCGCGCAGCACGGTGGTGCAACCTCGGCTGACGAGCGCCCGCGCGGCGGCGCTGTCGGTGGCGGTGGCACACGACGTCTCCGGCGCGATCCCCACGCGGCGCGCGGTCAGGGCCAGGCCGGTGTCGCTGGCCAGGTTCGTCGCGGGCACCTGGTAACTGACGGTCGCAGGGAAGATCGCCCCGGTCGGCCAGGTACGCCACCGCTTGCCGATCTCCCATGAGATGATCTTCTGCTGCTCAGCCGCGGTGAAATGGCGGGGCATGATGCC
>DATFVJ010000281.1:0-6097 GCA_035260365.1 Streptosporangiaceae bacterium | reverse complement strand
TGTCCGCCGTGTGCGGTCACGGCTGCCCGGCCGCCGTCACGACCGTGCACGACTACCAGCTGCCCGGCTGGGCCGGAGCGGCCGACCCCGGCGGCATGTTGCGGCAGGTGGCGTCCTCCGCCGCGCAGGTCCGCAGTGCACAGCGGGCGGCCGCGGAGACGGATCTCGGCGCGATCACCGGGCCAGGCAGGCCGAGGGCGGTCGTGGTAACCGGGATGGGGGGCTCGGGAATCGCCGGCGACATCCTGTCCGCCGTGTGCGGTCACGGCTGCCCGGCCGCCGTCACGACCGTGCACGACTACCAGCTGCCCGGCTGGGCCGGAGCGGCCGACCTGGTGATCGCGGTCTCGTGTTCTGGCTCGACGGAGGAGACGCTGAGCGTGGCGCAGGAGGCGGTGCGCCGCGGCTGTCGGCTGGCCGCGGTCGGCGCGTCGGGGTCGCCGCTGGCCGATCTGGCCGCGCAGGCGCGGGCGCCGTTCATCCCTGTCGTCTCCGCGGGTATGCCGCGGTCGACGCTGTGGGGGCTGTCCATTCCGCTGGTCGCGATCGCGGAGCAGCTCGGCCTCACCGAGATCGGCCCCGACACCTACGAGGAGACGGCCACACTGCTCGAGGACATCTCGCACCGCTGCCGGCCGGCCAGCGAGTCGTTCGTCAACCCGGCCAAGGTTCTCGCGGCCGAACTGGCCGGTTACCTGCCGATGATCTGGGGCTCGTCCCCGCTGACCGGCGTGGTCGCCAACCGGTTCACGTGCCAGCTCAGCGAGAACGCCAAGGTTCCCGCGATGCCCGGGGTGCTACCGGAAGCCAACCACAACCAGGTGGTCTCGTTCGACGGCCCGCTCGCGTCGCCGGGCGCGCGGCTGCCGCTGCGGCTCGTGCTGCTCAGCGACACCCGCGTGCACCCGCAGGTGGCCAAGCGGCGCACGGCGTCCGCGCAGCTCGCAGCCGAACGCGGCATGGAGGTGACTGAGCTGGCCGCCGAGGGCGATCATCCGCTGCTGCGCCTGGCCAGCCTCATCCAGCTGATCGATTACGCCACGGTGTACCTTGCGCTTGGCAGCGGCATCGATCCGAGTCCGATCAACGCCATCCAGGAACTGAAAGCACGGATCGCCTAGGGTGTGTCCCGTAGATCTCGGTGGATGCGGGCGCCATCTTAGGCCAGCAGGGCCAGGCGGCGGTCCGGCAAGGCGGAGGAGGAGCCGATACTGGTTTGTATCGGCGACGACGACAACGCCGCCGGTCGTCGTCTGGGCGCCGATCCGCGCCGCCAGAGATCTACGGGACACACCCTCGTTGTACTGCCGAACTATGTGATCTCCCGGGCCCGGCCGGGTTTGCCTGGCCGGGGTTCGGAAACAGGCAGGACGTCCCGCCCGCGCCGCGCGCGGGCGGAGCCGCCGGGCAGGGAAGGACGGCGCCATCGCCGAGAGCAAGCCGATCGCAGTCCTCGCGGCCCTCGGCGCGAACCTGGGCATCGCGGCGACCAAGTTCGCCGCGTTCCTGATCACCGGGTCGTCCTCGCTGCTCGCGGAGTCCATGCACTCGTTCGCCGACACGGGAAACCAGGCGCTGCTGCTGATCGGCCGCAGGCGGGCCCGGCGCGCGGAGACGATGGAACACCCGTTCGGGTTCGGCGGGGAGCGGTACGTCTACGGTTTTCTCGTCGCGGTCGTGCTCTTCACGGCGGGCGGCGCGTTCTCACTGTACGAGGGCTGGCAGAAGGTCGCCCATCCGCACGATGTGCGTAATCCGCTTGTCGCGTTCATCATCCTCGGCGTCGCTGTCGTGCTCGAGGGCTTCTCGCTGCGCACCGCGGTGCACGAGTCGAACAGGGTCCGCGGCCGGCGCAGTCTGGTGTCCTTCATCCGCCGCACGAAGGCTCCGGAACTTCCCGTCGTGCTCATCGAGGACATGGCCGCGCTCATCGGTCTTGCGTTCGCGGTCGCCGGGGTCACCGCCGCGGTGATCACGAATGACGGTGTCTGGGACGGCGTGGGGTCGCTCGCGATCGGCCTGCTGCTCGGCGGCTTCGCCGTCGTGCTCGCGGTGGAGATGAAGAGCCTGCTGATCGGGGAGTCGGCGAGCGCCGACACCCAGCGCAAGATCGTCACGGCGCTCGAGGAGGGACCAGAGATCGAGTGCGTCATCCACCTGCGGACCCTGCACGTGGGGCCGGACTCTCTGCTGGTCGCCGCGAAGATCGCGGTACGCCAGGACGAGACCGCGGCGGAGATCGCGCGCGGGATCGACGCGGCTGAGCAACGGGTCCGCCGCGCGGTGCCGATCGCAGAACTGATCTACCTCGAACCCGATCTCTACAATCCGTACAAGGCCGACGCAACCGACCCGGCAATGCGCAGCGTCCACCCCACCGCCGAAGACCTTTAGGATCCCGAACGGCTGCCGCGGAGGCGGCATCAATTGATGCGGGGGGATTCCGGGGGTCGCCCCCCGGGGAAACGCAGCCGAACGGCTGCCGCGGATGCGGCCGGGACTTTGGCGCGTCGTCAAGTCTGGGCGGGACGCTGGCCTTGGTGTGCCGCTGAGTCTGGGCGCCGCCGAGCCCCCTGCGACGGCCCGGCGCCAAGCAGGCGCAGCGCGCGTTCCTGCTCGAAGTCGAGCGCCCGCGCCCGCCCGCGGCGGCCGGTGCGCTCGCCCAGGTCCGCCACTGCGGCGCGCACCGCGGGTTCGGTGGCCACCCGGAGGCCGAACGCCAGCGCCGCGGGGCTGATGTCAAATCGCCGCTCGATCTCGAGCGCCGCCGCCACCGCGTCCACGTCGCGCTCGGTGAACTGCCGGTGGCCATGGTGCCCGGGCTGAACGGGCGGGAGCAAGCCGAGCGACTCCCGGTAGCGGAGCATCCGGGGTGAGGTGCCGAGCCTCCGAGCGGCCTCCGTGATGCGCATAGGACTGATTCTGACATTCTTGTGTCAGAAACAGCCAGTGCTGCATGCGCGCTCGAGCCTGCACCCCCTAGGCTCGAAATGAGCAGCACCCACGCCGCAGCACCCGACGACATCGCGGAGGACCGCATGCCAGCCGAACCTTTCAAGGTTGCCGACATCTCGCTCGCCGATTTCGGGCGCAAGGAGATCCGCCTCGCCGAGCACGAGATGCCCGGTCTGATGTCGCTGCGGAGCGAGTTCACGGCGGCTCAGCCGCTGGCGGGCGCGCGCATCACCGGTTCCCTGCACATGACCGTGCAGACCGCCGTGCTCATCGAGACCCTGACCGCGCTCGGCGCGCGTGTGCGCTGGGCGAGCTGCAACATCTTCTCCACCCAGGACCACGCCGCGGCCGCCGTCGCGGTCGGTCCGCACGGCACTCCCGACGCCCCAGCCGGCGTGCCCGTCTTCGCCTGGAAGGGCGAGACGCTCGAAGAGTACTGGTGGTGCACCGAGCAGGCGCTCACCTGGCCCGGTGAGGGCGAGGACTCCGGCCCCAACATGATCCTCGACGACGGCGGCGACGCCACCCTCCTCGTGCACAAGGGTGCGGAGTACGAGAAGGCCGGGGGAGTGCCGGCGCCGGCCGACGAGGACCCGGACGAGTGGAAGGTCATCTGCGACGTGCTCACCCGGACGCTCGCCGAGCACCCGGGCAAGTGGGGGTCCATGGCGGCGACCATCCGCGGCGTCACCGAGGAGACCACCACCGGCGTGCACCGGCTGTACGAGATGCAGCGTGCGGGCACGCTGCTCTTCTCCGCGATCAACGTGAACGACTCGGTGACGAAGTCGAAGTTCGACAACAAGTACGGCTGCAGGCACTCCCTGGTCGACGGCATCAACCGGGCGACCGACGTGCTGATCGGCGGCAAGGTCGTGGTGGTGTGCGGTTACGGCGACGTCGGCAAGGGCTGCGCACAGTCGCTCAGCGGCCAGGGTGCCCGGGTAGTGATCACCGAGATCGACCCGATCTGCGCGCTGCAGGCGGCGATGGACGGCTACCAGGTCGCGACGCTCGAGGACGTGATCGGCATCGCGGATATCTTCGTCACCGCGACAGGGAACCGTGACATCATCACCGCGGCGCACATGGCGGCGATGAAGCATCAGGCCATCGTCGGAAACATCGGCCACTTCGACAACGAGATCGACATGGCGGGCCTGATCAGGACGCCGGGGATCGAGCGGATCAACATCAAGCCGCAGGTCGACGAGTGGGTCTTCCCCGACGGTCACTCGATACTCGTCCTGTCCGAGGGACGGCTGCTCAACCTGGGCAACGCCACCGGACACCCGAGTTTCGTGATGTCCAACAGCTTCGCCAACCAGGTGATCGCCCAGATCGAACTGTTCGAGCGGACGCAGGACTACCCACTCGGCGTGTACACGCTGCCCAAGCACCTGGACGAGAAGGTCGCCAGGCTCCATCTGGGCGCGCTCGGCGTCAAGCTCACCAAGCTCAGCAAGGACCAGGCGGACTACATCGGTGTGCCTGTGGACGGCCCGTACAAGCCGGATCACTACCGGTACTGAGGCTGACGGACGTGATGAGCAGCACAGGCGATGGCAAAGTCGCGGCCGGCTCCGCGATCGTCGGCTCCGCGATCGCCGACCCCGGGCTCGCCGAGCCCGGGGTACGGCGCATCGAGTGGGCTGACCACGCGATGCCGGTGCTCCGCCGCATCCGCGCGCGGTTCGCCGCGGAGCGGCCGCTCGCCGGCCTGACCGTCGCCGCCTGCCTGCACGTCACCGCGGAGACGGCCGCACTCGTCCGTGCCCTGCTGGCCGGCGGCGCAAGGGTGTTCCTCGCCGCGTCCAACCCGTTGTCCACGCAGGACGAGGTGGCGGCCGCGCTGGCGGTCCGCTACGGCGCGGCCGTCTTCGCCCGCGCCGGTGTTGACCGCGCCACCTACTACTGGAACATCCGCCAGGCCATCGAAGCGGGCCCCGACCTCGTGCTCGACGACGGCTGCGATCTGGTCAACACGCTGCACAGCGAGCGGGCGGACCTGGTCGGCGGGGTACGCGGCGGGTGCGAGTCCACGACGACCGGCGTGATCAGGCTGCGCGGCATGGCCGCGGCGGGCGAACTGGGTTTCCCGATGGTGGCGGCCAACGACACGCCCGTGAAGCGCATGGCCGACAACAGGTACGGAACCGGCCAGTCGGTCCTCGACGGCATCCTGCGCGCCACCAACACCCTGCTGGCGGGCCGGACCGTGGTGGTGGCGGGTTACGGCTACTGCGGCAAGGGCCTGGCCGAGCGGGCCCGGGGCCTGGGCGCTCAGGTGATCGTTACCGAGGTCGATCCCGCGGCCGCCCTGGACGCCGTCATGCAGGGTTTCCGCGTGCTGCCGATGATGCGCGCCGCGCCACTTGGCGACGTGTTCATCACCGCGACGGGAAACCGCGACGTTATCTCGCGTGATCATCTGATGGTGATGCGCGACGGCGCGATTCTCGCGAACGCCGGGCATTTCGACGTGGAGGTCGACATCCGCGCGCTTGCGGACCAGGCCGTCTCGGTGAACCGCGGCGTCCGCCCCGACACCGACGAATACATCCTGCCCGGCGGGCGCCGCGTGCTGCTGCTCGCCGAGGGCCGGCTGGTCAATCTGGTCGCGGCCGAGGGCCATCCGCCCGCCGTCATGGATCTTTCCTTCGCCACCCAGGCGCTGGCCGTCGCCTGGCTCGCGGAGCATCGTGACGATCTCGTGCCCGGCGTGCACGACGTGCCCGCCGCGATCGACACCGAGGTCGCCAAGCTCGCGCTCGCGTCCCTCGAAGTGGATCTCGACGTGCTGACACCAGCCCAGCGGGATTACCTGGAATCCTGGCGCCACGGCTCATAGCTGTGGCGTGCCGCGGCACGCCACGCTTGATCGATGGCCCGTTAGCCTCGATTCCCGGGAAGCGATCTGAGGCCGCCCGGGTGCGGCGGGCCGCTGAGGCATCAGGCTGTTTCCGCTGGTAGTGGGAACGCGGGGTAGCTGGCTGTGCCTGTGCTCAACTGATTACCCGGAACTATTCATGGGGCGCTGGTGCCGTGGTTCCGCGATGCCGGGCAGGGTATCCGGTGCCCGGGCACGGCTCTGGCCACAGGTTACATGGATCTCCCGGGAGCGCCACTGTGCGCCGGCTTC
>DATFVJ010000280.1:0-22488 GCA_035260365.1 Streptosporangiaceae bacterium | reverse complement strand
CACGATCTGGCAGCCCGCCGCGGTCAGCGCCGCGATCTGCTGCAACGTGCCATCCACATCCGCCGTCACCGTCGTGGTCATCGACTGCACCGACACCGGCGCGCCGCCGCCCACCGCAACGTTCCCCACCAGCACCTGGCGCGACTTCCGCCGCGTGGCTAGCGCGGGCGGGGGTGTCTGGGGCAAGCCGAGATCAACAGGCATGGTCAGCAATCCTCACTGGATGATGCTCACGGGATTGACGAGGTCAGCCATGATCAGCATCAAGCCGATGAAAACGATGACGGCGAAGATCCCGAAGCTGACCGGAATCAGCTTACGCATGTCCACGAGGCCGGGATCAGGCCTCCCCCGTAGTCGCGCCACATAGGCACGGCCGCGCTCGTAGAGCACCACGGCGATGTGGCCGCCGTCGAGCGGGAGCAGCGGCAGCAGGTTGAAGATGCCGACGAAGACGTTCAGCGACGCGATGATCAGTACGACGAAGGTGACCTTCTGCTGCCAGCCGATATTCGCGCCGATGACCGCGCCCGTGTCGTTGCCGGCCCCGACAATGCTTGTCACCTTGCCGCCGGCGGTGCTCGCGCGGTTGTGCGCGAACAGCTTCGGTATCGCCTTGGGCAGCTCGGTGATCACCGAGGCAGAACCGCTCACGACCGTGCCGACGAACGACCCGGTGGACCTGATCGCCTGTACCGGGCCGAGACGCTGGTAGACGACGGCCGGCGAGATGCCGAGGAAGGCGCCTTGCCGTCCCTTGATCGAGGAGAGCGTGGCGCGCACGTTCACCAGATGGCCGGCCCGCTGCACGGTGATAACGGCCACGGTGCCCACCGGGTGGGCCCGGATCGCCGCGGCCAGATCGTCCCAGGAGTGGACGGGTGTGCCAGCGAACGCGACGATCCTGTCGCCAGGTTTCAGCCCCGCCCGCTGGGCCGGAGACCGCGGATCGGCCGGGCTGCATGAGGTCGAACTCTGGCTGGCGGGCACGCAGCTGTCCACGACACCGATCTTCGCCGTGTTATGATTCGCCAGCCCCACGCCGATGAACAGCCCGAACAGCAATACGGCCGCGAGCACGAAATGCATCGCGGAACCGGCGGCGAGCACGATCACGCGCTGCCAGCCCGGCTTGCTGCGCAGCGCTCGCGGCTCGTCGGCCGGGTCGACGTCCTCGAGCGAGGTCATCCCGATGATCTTGACGAAACCGCCGAGGGGCACGGCCTTGATGCCGTACTCGGTCTCGCCCTTCTTCGTCGACCACAGCGTCGGGCCGAACCCGGCGAAGAACTGCGTGGCCTTCATGCCGAACTTCTTCGCCGTGACGAGGTGACCCGCCTCGTGCAACGTGATGGAGATGAGCAGCGCCGCGATGAAGATGATCCAGCCGATCAGCAGGCTCATCCTGCGGTCCTCTCCTCACTCCGAGCGCTGGCGTCTCCCGCGCCGGTCAGCTCGCGCGCACGCGCACGTGCCCACGCATCGGCCGCGAGCACCTCCTCGACCGAGGTGATGTCACGG
Source organism: Streptosporangiaceae bacterium (assembly GCA_035260365.1). Lineage (GTDB taxonomy): Bacteria > Actinomycetota > Actinomycetes > Streptosporangiales > Streptosporangiaceae > DATFVJ01. The sequence continues at coordinate 20,967 of DATFVJ010000280.1, read as the reverse complement.
CCCGTGCTTCCGTACTCCGAGATTACCCGGGCCACGGTGTCGACGATTCCAGTGAACGGGATCCCGCCCGCCAGAAACGCGGCGACGCACTCCTCGTTGGCGGCGTTGTACACCGCGGGCATGGTCCCGCCCGCGATTCCGGCGGCGCGGGCCAGCGACACCGCGGGGAACGCGTCCTCGTCGAGCGGCTCGAACGACCAGGTGTGCGCCTGACTCCAGTCGATGGCGGGCGCGGCCGCTGGGACGCGATCCGGCCAGCCGAGCGCGAGCGCGATCGGGATCCGCATGTCCGGCGGGCTGGCCTGGGCGAGCGTGGATCCGTCGGTGAATTCGACCATGGAGTGCACCACGGACTGCGGATGCACCACGACCTCGATGCGGTCGAAGCCGATGCCGAAGAGCAGGTGCGCCTCGATGATCTCCAAGCCCTTGTTGACCAGCGTCGCGGAGTTGACCGTGATGACCGGCCCCATCGTCCAGGTGGGGTGGGCGAGCGCCTGCTCGGGCGTGACGTCCGCGAGTTGCGCCCGCGTGCGGCCGCGAAGCGGGCCGCCGCTCGCGGTCACCACCAGCCGGGCGACCTCGTCGCCGCGGCCGCCGCGCAGGCACTGGGCCAGCGCGGAATGCTCCGAGTCGACCGGCACGATCTGGCCCGGTGCGGCGCGGCCCGCGACCAGCGGGCCGCCGACGATCAGTGACTCCTTGTTGGCCAGCGCGAGCATCCGGCCCGCGTCGATAGCGGCGAGCGTGGAGGCGAGCCCGGCGGCGCCGGTCACGGCGTTCAGCACCACGTCACAGGGCCACGCCGCGACCTCGGCGATCGCGGTGGGCCCCGCGAGGATCTTCGGCAGGTGGAACTCGCCGCGGGAATAACCATGCCGCTGCGCCTGCGCGTAACAAGCGAGCTGGAGGTCCGCGGCGGCGCTCGCGCGGTCGACGGCGATCACTTCGGCGCCAAGTTCGAGCGCCTGCTCCGCCAGCAGGCCGGGGTTGCCACCACCCGCGGCCAGGCCGGCCACCCTGAACCGGCCCGGATTTCGGCGGACGACGTCGATGGCCTGTGTGCCGACCGACCCGGTCGAGCCGAGGATGACAAGATCGCGTTTCCGGCCGGGCTGCTGTGGCTGCACGACGACTATTGTCCCGCGCACGGGACCATAAGCGAAACGGAGTGAAAGATCACGTGCGGCCCAAGCGGACCACGCCGGCCGGCCGTCGGCAGCGTCGTGCCCGGTGAACTACCGAATTTTTACGGACCGTAGCAGAATGATTGCAATTTGTGGATCATACTTGACGCATGAAGCCGCAGACGCCCGCCCGGCCATCCCTGCTGGCCGCCGTTGGGATACTCGCCGTCACCGGAACGCTCGCCGTGACCGGTACGGCCAGCTCTGCGAACGCGACGGCACACAGCCGCGCGCGGGTCGCCGCGCACAGCCCCGCCACCACCGCCGCGCACGGACCCGCCGCGATCGCCGCCGCGATCGCGGCCGCGCGCAGCGACCCTTCGCGGCGGGATCCCCGGCGCACGGACCCGCCACGCTGGGACCCCGGGCATCCGGCGGAGGTGACCGCGGCGCAGCGGGCCCGCGCGCTGACGTACTGGACGGCGGCACGGATGGCGCGCGCACGGCCGCCCGGCGTGTCGGCCGACCCGGCGGTCGCGCCGGTCAGTGCGGCGACCGGCCCCGCGGTCGTCACGCGCGCGGCCGGAATCCAGGCCAGGCCCGACGCCGCGGCGGTGCGCATCCGCACCGCCGCCGCGGGCTGGCCGGGCGGCGGTGCGGTCGCGCGCGCCACCGGCAAGGTCTTCTTCGCGATGGACGGCCAGGACTACGTCTGCTCTGCGGCCGTCGTAGCGAGCGCGAACGCCGACGTTGTCATCACCGCCGGGCACTGCGTCAAGAACGGAACGGGATCGTGGGCCAGCAACTGGACGTTCGTGCCCGGCTTCACCCAGGGCAGCCGTCCCTACGGCAGCTGGACAGCGCGCCACTTCTTCGTCGCCAGCCAGTGGAGCCACGCGGCGAACGACAACGACGACGTCGCGTTCGTCACGCTCAACCCGCGGGATTCCGGCGGCCATAGCGTGCGCATCGGGCAGGTCGTAGACGGACTTCCGGTCACGTTCGGCCAGCGGACCGCCGAAGAGTTCGCGTTCGGCTATCCGTCCGAACCCCCCTACACCGGCGGTGGACTGTACTACTGCAGCGGCCGCGTCACGTCCGACGCCTTTCACGCGAGCCCGGACTCGGGCCTGCGCTGCGAGCTGACGGCCGGATCAAGCGGCGGCCCGTGGCTGTCCGGCTTCGACCCCGCGACAGGGACGGGGACCATCACGTCGGTGAGCAGCTTCAAGTACAGCACCGATGCGTCGGTCCTGTACGGGCCGCCGCTCGGCGCGGTCGCGCGGGCGCTCTACGACAGCGCGCAGCGCAGATGAAGGTGCCCGAAGCACAGGTGGACCAAGGACCAGTTGTCAGCGGGCGGGCAAGCCGATGATCGACCGCCACGCGGTCTGCCACCCCGCCCACGCGACGCAGTCGCGCCTGCCGTTGCCGCAGTCGGTGGCCGGCCGGTGAGCGAACGCGACCTTGTTGAGAAAAGCCTGGTCGGCCACGTGGTAACGGCCACAAATCGACGTGCCGAAGCCGGCGCAGGCGGCCGCGTTCACGGGCGCGGTGCTATTCCAGCTAGCGACCTGCTGCTGCACCGGCGGCGTGAGCGACCACGCCAGCCACTTGTACATGCAGTTCGGGCTGCGGGTTTGGGCGTTCATCAGCCAGGAGGCCACCGAGCCCGTCGTACCCTGCGCGGGGTCGGCGGCCGCGACCTTGCTGCCCGCCCGGGCCAGGATGTCGACGTGCCCGGGCAGGACGGCACCGAGCACCGCACTGCCGGTGGCCAGCCCGTCGATCACCTGCGCGTCCTGCGAGTAGTACACGTTGACGTTCGGCCGGACGCTCCTGAGCACGCCGACCGCCGCGCCGAACTGGCTGGCCGTAAGTTCGTACGGGTCGGTGATGCCGAGCGACGGCCGAGCCGACATGAGGTACCGCGCCGCCATCGCGATGGTGAACGGGTCGTCCGGGAGCATGATCCTCCCGGTGTACCTGGTGGCGGAGGCCGGATCGAATAGGGCACTCCATGCCTGCGGGGCGGGCCGGACGGCCGACGTCGCGTAGCCAAGGGCGTACGCGTTCCACGTGTAAGGTATCCCGTAGATCTTGCCCTTGGACGTCACTGCCCGCTGGGTGCGCAGCGTCGGGCTGATCGCGGTGTATCCGCTGATAATCGCCGTGTTAAGCGGGGCGATCAGGCCGGCCTCGACGAGTTCGCCGGCCACCGCTGGGGGCGCGACGACACCGTCGAAATAGCCGGTGCCGTGCCGCTGGAACGTCGCGGGGATGGCGTCCGCGGTCGGCACCTGGGTGTAGTTGACCCGGCAGTTCGTCAGGTGCTCGAACTCGGTGACCCAGTCCACCCGCGGGTCGGTGCTGCCGTCCTCGACGTAGCCGGCGACGCTAAGTAGCCGCAGCGTACCCTCGCTGGGCCCGATCGACCTCAGCACCACGGGCTGGCCCTGGCTGGTGCCTGCGCACCCCGCGGCAAGCGTCAGTATCGTGGCGAGCGCCATCCCGATCGCGGCCCCGCGGGCCGGCCCATGTGCGGCGCCGCGGATGGCGCGTCCGGCCAGACGAACGCCGCGTCTCGCACGCACCGTCCGCGGGGCCGGCCGGCCGGCGGCTGACGAGCGGCCGTGTTCGTGTCCCTCCACAGCAACCTGAGCCTAGCGGGTGCGGCCGGCGCGCTGGTTCCGGTCGCCCGCTAATCAGCGCAGCGCGGCGATCCGCCTGGCGAGCGCGAAGTCCGCCGCGGTCAGCCCGCCCGCCGAGTGGGTGGACAGGGTCAGCGTCACGCGGTTCCACTGGATCGTCATATCCGGATGGTGATTGGCCTCCTCGGCCAGGTAGCCTACGGCGGCGGCGAACAGCATCGCGGCGCGGAAGTCCTTGAGCTGTACGGTGGTGGCGATCTCGTCGCCCGCGGGGCTCCAGTCCGGTAGCTCCGCCAGTTCCCGTGCGACTGCTTCCTTGCTCAGAATCTCCATGCCTCTGCTATACACCCACCGTCGCGCCGGGAACCGCTGCGAGCCGCACAGCGCCGGTCCGGCCGAGCAGGACGGACAGTCCCCCGGCCGAGCAAGACGGGGACATCAGCCGTCGAGGACCGCGCGCAGCCGGTCCGCGTAGTCGCGTGCCTCGTCGTCGCTTTCGTATTTGGTCCTCGGCCAGAAGAACCCGCGCAGGCCGTCCTTGTGGTTACGCGGCACGACGTGCACGTGCAGGTGCGGCACGCTCTGGCTGACTCGGTTGTTCATCGCCACGAACGAGCCCGCGGCGCCCAGCCCTGCCTCCATTGCGACCGCGAGCCGCTTGGCCAGGCTGAAAAACGGCCCGATACACTCCTCCGCCAGATCGGCGAACGTCGGCACGTGCGCCCGCGGTACGAGCAGCACGTGCCCCTTGAACACGGGCCGCGCGTCGAGGAACGCGATGGCGATGGGGTCCTCGAGGACCACATGCGCCTTGCGCTCGCCGCTGAGGATCTCACAGAACACGCACTCCGCCACCCGACCATCCTGGCGCAAAGCCCGGGCACCGGGCCTGGACGGCATACAGCCAGGCTCCTGACCGGGCGCTGATAGGCTTTGCCGCAGCCGTAAACGCGGCGCGAAAAGGCGTACGGACGATCTCGCCGCGGGCAGCGCAGGGACCGAAGGATCGCCACTCGCGGCGGCTTTCCGGCCAGCCGACAGGGCGGCCCGGTGCGGCATCTGGACAGGTCATAATCAGTGCATCGTGGCACGCCGGCGCGAGCGGGCGGCCCGGCGTTCCGACATGCCGACGAGATATGCCGACGAGTGGAGTCCCGCAGATGACAGCGCCTGATACGAACGGAGACACAGCGCACGCCGCGCCGGCCACATCTCCCACGGGCGATCAAGGGAGTGCCCTCGGCGGCGGCCAGAAAACAACGCCGCTGCTCGGCGTGCACAAGCGCCTCGGCGCCACGCTCACCCCATTCGCCGGCTGGCTGATGCCGCTGCGGTACGCCAGCGAGACCGCCGAGCACAACGCGGTCCGCACGGCAGCTGGGCTGTTCGACCTTTCGCACATGGGCGAGATCGCCGTCACCGGGCCCGGCGCCGGCGCCGCACTCGACTACGCGCTCACCGGCCACCTGTCCGCCGTCGCGCCCGGCCGCGCGCGCTACACCATGATCTGCGCGCCCGACGGCGGCGTTCTCGACGACCTGGTCGTCTACCGGCTCGGCGACGACGAGTATCTGGTCGTGGCTAACGCGGCGAACGCCGCGGTCGTGTACGGGGAACTCACCAGGCGGTCGGCCGGCCATGACGCGGTGGTCAGCGACGTTTCGCTCGATAATGCGCTCATCGCGATCCAGGGGCCGAAGGCGGCCGCGATCCTGTCCCGCCGCGCTGAGCCCCCCCATGGCTCCCTGGCTGGCGCCTGGCTCATCGAACTGAAGTACTACGCGAGCGTGCGCGCGACGGTCGCAGGGATTTCGGTGCTGCTCGCGCGCACGGGCTACACCGGCGAGGACGGGTTCGAGCTGTTCTGCCGCCCCGACCAGGCCGTGGCCCTGTGGACCGCGCTCGCGGACGCGGGTGGCGGCGAGCTGACCCCGGTCGGCCTTTCCGCTCGCGACACACTCAGGCTCGAAGCCGGCATGCCGCTGTACGGCAACGAGCTTGGCCAGGACATGACGCCGTTCGAAGCCGGTCTGGGCCGGGTCGTCAGGTTCGACAAGCCGGGAGACTTCGTGGGCCGCGAGGCTCTCGAGAAACGGGCCGAGACCGGGCCGGTCAGCAAGCTGATCGGGCTCGTCAGCCGCACCCGCCGGGTCCCGCGGCACGGCTACCCGGTACTGCGGGGCGGCGAGATGATCGGTACGGTAACAAGCGGCGCGCCGTCACCGACGCTCGGCAGGCCGATCGCCATGGCGTACGTGCGGCCGGACGCGGTCGACGCGGTCGACGCGAAGGACGCGGCCGGCCCGGCACAGGCAGCGAACGGCCCAGGCTCGCCACGCGGCAGCGCGGCCCGCGAGGAAGCCGGTACCGCGGGCCGCCTCGCGGTCGACGTACGCGGCCACGCCGAACCCGCTGACTACGTTCAGTTGCCGTTCTACCGCAGGGCCAAGTAGGAAACACAGGAAAGGCACCGGTCATGACCGTTCCGGACGGGCTGCGCTATACCCCAGAACACGAATGGGTGGCCATCGACGGCGCCATCGCGACCGTCGGCATCACGGCCTACGCCGCCGAGGCACTCGGCGACATCGTCTACGTGTCGGCCCCCGCGCTCGGGACACAGGTGACGGCGAGCGAGCCGTGTGGTGAGGTCGAGTCGGTCAAGTCGGTGAGTGACATCTACTCGCCCGTGGACGGCGAGGTGATTCAGGTCAACGACGGGATCGAGGAGGATCCGGCGGTGGTGAACGCCGACCCGTACGGTGAGGGCTGGCTGTTCAGGGTCAGGCTCGCGGCCCATGACGACGCCGAGCCCTCCGGACTGCTCTCGGCCGACGAGTACGCGGCGCTCACGCAGGACGAAAACTGACCGGCAAGGCCTGCGGGCGGCCTGACCCGAGAACACAGAAACATACATAACGGCTGCCGCGAATGTGGCATCCATTGATGCGGGGGGCTCCGGGGGGTCGCCCCCCCGGGCTGACGCCGTATAACGGCTGCCGCGAATGCGGCGGGCCGTGGGCCGCAGAGCGCAGGGGGGCGGCGATACGCCGGTGGCGCCTGGTTACACCCTGATCCCTGGTGCGGGGAAGTCGGCGGTCAGGTCGGACACCTGGCCGCGGACCTTCTCGATGACGTCCTCCTCGTCGAGGCTGACCGCCCGGACGACCTCATCGATCCAGCCCGCGATCGTCCGCATCTGGGCGGTCCCCATGCCCCTGGTCGTCACCGCGGGAGTACCGATCCGCAGGCCGCTCGGGTTGAACGGCTTACGCGGGTCGAAGGGCACCGTGTTGTAGTTGGTCACGATCCCGGCCCGGTCGAGCGCCTTGGCGGCCGGTTTGCCAGGGACGTTCTTGTTGGTCAGGTCGATGAGAATCAGGTGATTGTCCGTCCCGCCCGACACCAGCTCGAAGCCGCGGGCGAGCAGTTCGCCGGCCAGCGCCTTGGCGTTCACGACGACCTGGTTCGCGTATTCACGGAAGGCCGGCTGCGCGGCCTCGTGCAACGCCACCGCGATCGCCGCTGTCGTGTGGTTGTGCGGCCCGCCCTGCAGGCCGGGGAAAACGGCCTTGTCGAGCGGCTGTCCCAATTCCGGCCTGCCCGCCATGAGCATGGCGCCGCGGGGACCCCGCAAGGTCTTGTGAGTCGTGGTGGCGATGATGTCGGCGTGCCCCACCGGCGACGGGTGCGCGCCGCCGACCACCAGCCCGGCCACGTGCGCGATGTCCGCGGCGAGCAGCGCGCCGACCTCATGTGCGATCTCCGCGAACCCGCCGAAGTCGACGATGCGCGGGATCGCGGTGCCGCCGCAGAAGATGATCTTCGGCCGCTCCGCCCGGGCGAGATCGCGTACCTCGTCCAGGTCCACGCGGCCGGTCTCCTTGCGCACCGCGTACTGGACGGGCCGGAACCAGCGTCCTGTCACCGACACGTTCCAGCCGTGGCTTAGGTGGCCGCCCATGGGCAGCGCCATCCCCATCACGGTATCGCCCGGCTGCAGGAAGGCGAGATATATCGCCAGGTTCCCCGGGGAGCCCGAGTACGGCTGCACGTTCGCGTGCGGAACCCCGAACAGCGCCTTGGCGCGTTCGATGGCCAGCGTCTCGACCTGGTCGACGACCTGCTGGCCTTCGTAGTAGCGGCGACCGGGATAGCCCTCTGAGTACTTGTTCGTCAGCACGGAAGCCGTCGCCTCGAGCACCGCCTGAGAGGCGTAGTTCTCCGAGGGGATCAGCCGGATCGTCTGATCCTGCAGCCGTGTCTCCGCGGTGAGAAGGCCCTCAAGCTCTGGATCCGTCTCGGGCAGGGAAACGCGCCGCCACAAATCTGTCATCCGTCCGCACCGCCTCCGCTATCAGATTGCCCCGTCGCAGCGCGTGACAGCCTACTCTGCGTGCGATGCGGCAGTCGAGGCGCGGCCGTGCGGGGCGGGGGGCGCGACCCGCGCCACGCCGGGACGCGACCGGCGCGCGACGCGCCAGGACACGACGTGACGTACGCGCGCCTGACCCGGCCGGCCGGACCGAAGTGCGCGTGGTTTCGCGTCACCCGGCCCTGTGGCAGGCTGCACGTATGGATGACCGGCAGCGATACGACGCCGCCACCGCGACCCTGCAGCCGCCGTTCGCGATCGTTGACCTCGCGGCGTTCCGGCGCAACGCGGCCGGCCTGACGCGCCGGGCCGCGGGCAAGCCGATCAGGGTCGCGAGCAAGTCCGTGCGCTGTCGCGCGCTGCTCACCGAGGTGCTGCGGATACCGGGCTTCAGCGGGATCATGGCCTTCACCCTCCCCGAGGCCCTCTGGCTGGCGCGCACCAACACCAGTGACGACATCCTGGTCGCGTACCCGACCACCGACACCGCCACGCTCGCGCAGCTTGCGGCGGAACCGGCGGTTGCGCGCGCCATCACCGTCATGGTCGACACGGCCGAGCACCTCGACATCATCGAGAAGGCGGTGGCGGGCACGCCCGATCCGCAACCCGTCCGGGTGTGCATCGACCTCGATACCGGTTTCCGCGCGTTGCGCGGCCTGCTGCGTGCGGGCGCGCGCCGGTCGCCGGTCCGCACGCCGGTCCAGGCGGCGGAACTCGCACGGAACATCGCGGGCAGGGGCTCGGTGACGCTGGCCGGCCTGATGGCGTACGAGGCCCAGATCGCGGGCGTCGGTGACAACCCGGCGGGCCGGCCGGTGTACGCCCGGGTCGTCCGGGCCATGCAGCGGAGGTCCGGCGCGGAACTCGCCGTCCGGCGGGCCGCGATCGTCGCCGCGGTGCGCGAGGTCGCGCCGCTCGAGTTCGTCAACGGCGGCGGTACCGGATCGGTGGAAAAGACGGCGGCCGAGGACGCGGTGACCGAGATCGGCGCGGGTTCGGGGCTATACCAGCCCACGCTGTTCGACAGCTACCGCGCCTTCCGCGGCGCGCCCGCGGCGCTGTTCGCGCTGCCGGTCGTGCGGCGGCCGGGGCCGGGCGTGGTCACCGCGCTCGGCGGCGGCTACGTGGCCTCCGGGCCGGCCAGCGCGAGCAGGCTGCCCCGGCCGGTCCTGCCCGCCGGGCTCCGCCTGGACAAGGACGAGGGCGCGGGGGAAGTGCAGACTCCCCTGCGCGGGCCGCCCGCGGCCGAGCTGCGGATCGGCGACAGGGTATGGCTTCGGCACGCCAAGGCCGGTGAGCTGTGCGAGCACTTCGCCCAGCTGCACCTGGTCGAGGGTGAGCGCGTCACGGCGACGGTGCCGACCTACCGCGGCGAGGGCAAGACGTTCCTGTGACCTAGCGGCGCCTGCGCCAGATGACGAAGGCCGCCACCCCCGCGACGAGCACCGCGGCGCCGATCCCGGCGACCACCGGGTTGATCTGCGCCGCGTCACTGCGTGCCCGGGTCACGGCGCGCTTGGCCACCCTCGCCGGGTTGACCCGTTCGGCGATGGTGTCGATCGTGCGCGCAAGCTCCGCGCGGGTGCGCTCGATCTCCTTCTCGAGCGCGTCCGGATCGCGTTCCGCGAGCGACGTGTCCGCATCTGCCACCGTAACCCTCCGTCCTGCCCTCACTGCGCCTGATGATCAGTGTGTCAGGTCAGCGCGACTTTCGTGTATCGGCTCGTCCCGGTGGATCAGGCCCGGTGCAGACGATAACGGTGGTCCCCGGCGCCACAGCGTCAGGACCACCGCATCCGCGGCAGCCGGTTAAGCCAGCGCTGCCCCCGGGGGGGCGACCCCCCGGGAACCCCCCGCACCAATGGATGCCGCATCAGCGGCAGCCGTTAAGGATCATGGGTTGGAGTGCCCGGCGCGGTCAGCGCACGCCGTACAGGTGCTCGAGCGCGAGCTGGTCCAGGCGCTCGTACGCCATGCCGCGCGCGGCGAGCGTGCCGACGTCGGGGGTGAAGCCGCGGATGTCGCGCCAGGTCTCGCCGTCGCCCAGGGTGGGCAGGGCGAGTTCGGGCACCCGCGAGGTGCCGAGGGCCTTCGCCACCTCCGGATCGGCGCGGAACGCGCGCGCCTTCTCCCGCAGGATGAGGTAGTTGCGCATGCAGGCGGCGGCCGACTCCCAGACGCCGTCGTCGTCCTCGGTGCGCGGCGGCTTGAAGTCGAAGTGGATCGGCCCGGCGTAGTCGCTGCTGTCGAGCAGGTCCACGACCCAGAACGCGCCCCGCACGTTGCCCGCGCCGAAGCGCAGATCCTGGTCGAAACGCGGGCCGTTCTGCCCGTTAAGGTCGATGTGGAACAGCTTGCCGTGCCACAGCGCCTGCGCGATCCCGTGGGTGTAGTTGAGCCCGGCCATCTCCTCGTGCCCGACCTCGGGGTTCAGCCCGACAAGCTCCGGGTGCGCGAGCTCGTTGATGAACGCGAGCGCGTGCCCGGCCGTGGGGAGCAGGATGTCGCCGCGCGGCTCGTTCGGCTTGGGCTCGATCGCGAACCTGATGGCGTATCTCTGGTCGGTCACGTACTGGCCGAGGAGGTCGAACGCCTCCTTGTACCTGTCCAGGGCGACCCGCACGTCCTTGGCCGCGCCGGACTCCGCGCCCTCGCGGCCACCCCAGCAGACGTAGGTCGGCGCGCCGAGTTCCGCGGCCAGGTCCAGGTTGCGCATGACCTTCGCGAGGGCGAACCTGCGCACGTCCCGCTCGTTGGCGGTGAAGGCGCCGTCCTTGAACATCGGATGGGCGAACAGGTTGGTCGTCGCGGTCGTCACGACCAGGCCCGTCTCGGCCAGGGCGGTGCGGAACGCGGCTATGTCCCTGTCCCGCTCGGCCGGCGTGGCGTCGAATCCGAAGACGTCGTTGTCGTGGAAGTTGACGCCGTACGCACCAATCTCGGCCAGCTTGCGCACCGCACGGTCGGCGGGCATCGGCGGCCGGATCGGGCCGCCGAAGACGTCCACGCCCTGCCAGCCCACGGTCCAGACGCCGAACGAGAACCGGTCCTGCCGATGTGGCGCGTGGGGGTCGCCTGCCATGGTGCGCGGCTCCTTCCGGGTCTTCGTCCTTCCGCTCCCGGCGCTCGTGCAGCTACGGCATCAGCCGCCGTGGCGCGCCCTTAGCGCCTCACGGTACTCGGCGATGACAATGTCGTTCAGTTCCTGTACCGAGGTCTCCGCGCTTGGCTTGTCGAAGGTGATCTCCCCGTGCTGCAGCAGGTTGACCCGGTCACAGATCTCGAGCACCTGACCGTAGTTGTGCGCGATGATGATGACAGAGACGTCGCCCTTCTCCTTGAGATCCCGCACGAGATCAAGGATCATCGCTGCCTCCTTGGCGCCCATGGCGGCCAGGGGCTCGTCGAGGAGCAGGATCTTCGCCTCGGAGTAGACCGAGCGCGCCACGGCGATCGCTTGGCGCTGCCCACCGGAGAGCTTGGCGACCTCCGCGTTGACCGTCGGGATCCCGACGCCCATGTCGTCGAGGTACTGCCGGGCGAGCCTGCGCATGGCCCGGTTGCTCAGCAGCCGGAAGCGGGTCCGTTCCCGGTTGAGGAACATGTTGTGGTAGACGGTCAGCTCGTTGATCAGGGCAAGATCCTGGTACACCACGTCGATGCCGAGCGAGCGCGCGTGGTCGACGGACTTGAAGACGACCGGCTCGCCTCGCAGCAGGATCCGGCCGGAGTTGGGCTGGTGGAAACCGCAGAGAATCTTCAGCAGCGTGGACTTGCCGGCGCCGTTGTCGCCGAGCAGGCCGAGCACCTCGCCGCGGCGCAGATGCAGGTTCACGTCGGTGAGCGCCGTCACCGCGCCGAAGCGTTTGGAGATGTGCTCGACCCGCAGGACATCATCGCCGGACGCCGGGGCGGGGGACTGTTGTTCTTGCACCTCAGCCGTCATCAGGTTCTGCCCATCCTTCGCAGCCGCGTGAGGTAGACATTGGAGATCATCGCCAGGATGATCGCGACACCAAGGATGATCTGGTACGGATTCGAACTGATCCCGAGCAGGTTGAACCCGTCACTCAGGACCTGGAGCACGAACATGCCGAGGAACGCGCCGAGGACCGTGCCGGAGCCGCCCGCCATCGCCGTGCCGCCGATGACCGCCGCCGCGACCGCGTAGAACATCGGCGTGTAACCCCCGGCGCTCGGGTCGATGGTGCTGTTCTTGAACGCCTCGAGGATCCCGGCGAGCGCGCCGAGCGTGCCGGAGAGCACGAAGTTGCCGACCTTGATCCGCCCGACGTTGATACCGGCCTCGGTCGCCCCGAGCAGGTTCCCGCCCGAGGCGATGGTGTGCAGGCCCCACCGGGTTCGGGTGAGCACAAGCTGGAACAAAAAGACGAGCGCGAGGCACCAGATGATCTCCGACCAGGCGAAGGTGCCGAACCAGTGCCCGATGCCGACCGCCTGGTGCGGCAGCTGCCTGGCCTGGGCGTGGGAGGTCGTGAGCATGAAACCGAAGATCACGAACGACGTCCCGAGCGTCGTGATGAACGAGGGCACCCTGAACATCACGGTCACGAGGCCGTTGATCGAGCCGATCAGCGCACCGGCCAAGATGGCCAGCACGATCGCGGCGACGACCGGAATCCCGTAGAAGTCGACGAAGTACTGCATGAGGAACGGCGACAGCGCCCAGATGAAGCCGACCGACAGGTCGATCTCCCCGCAGACGAGCAGGAACACCTCACCGATGGCGATGATCGCGTACGGCGCCGTGGCCTGGGACACGTTGACGAGGTTGAGCTTGGTGGTGAACGCGGGCGCTGCGATCTTGAAATAGATCACCAGCGCGACCGCGACGACGAAGATGCTCGCCTCGCGCTGCCGCAGGAACGCCAGGCCGGCGCGTTTCAGCAGAGCCATGAAGCCGGTACCAGCCCCGGGCGGCCCGACGGCCGGAGGGCCCAGGGTCCCCAGTTCTGCGGTCTCGCTCACGTCGTTCTTCCGTTCTGTGCGTTTCCGCTCTTTACGTTCCCTTTCGGCTGCGTCTCACGCGCCGCTGGCGGCCGGCCCGGTTCCTGGGCTGACGCGCCCAGGGACCCGGCCGGCCGCCGTGCACACTCCGGTCCCGGCTCGCTCATCCGGTCCGATCAGGTGGCGATCGCGCCGGACGTCGGGACGTACACCTCCTTGGAGGTCGATCCCTCGTACCGGGTCGGAGTGGCCGAGTACGGGTCGACGTTGGACTTGACCACGAACTTCAGGCCGGTGTCGGTCTCCGGCGGCGCCACCAGGCCACCGGACAGCTTCCACAGGTACAGGTAGACGGTGGGCAGGAAGCCCTGCAGGTACGGCGACTGGTCGATGGTGAAACCGAGCTGGCCGGCCTTGACGGCCGCCAGGGTCGCCGGCTCCAGGTCGAATCCGCCGGACGCCACCTTGCTGGCCAGGCCGTACTTCGCGAGCGTGGGGCCGAGCAGCGCGGTCGAGCCACCGTCCACCGCGAAGACGCCCTGCAGCTTGGCGCCGTTGGCCTGGATGAACTGGGGGATGCTCGTCGCCTCCTGGCTCTGGGCCGCGCCGCTGTCGAACCCCGACATGTGCAAGATCTTGCCGCCCGCCGCCAGGATCGCGGCGTTCGCGCCGTCGAGGCGCGGCTGGATGTTCAGCGAGCCGGGCTGGGCGATGATGCCGCTCGCCGTACCACCCTTGGGCATATTGGCCGCGATGCGCTTGCCGACCTCCTGGCCCGAGGTGTAGAGCGCCTGGCCGACGTAGGCCAGGCCGTTGGTGGGGTTGGCGACCGCACCATTGGCGTTGTAGGTGACGACGGGGATGCCCGCGGCCAGGGCCTTGGCGATCGGGCTGGTGAATGCGTTGGCGTCGACGACCGTGGTCGCGATGCCGGGCGAACTCGCGGCGATCGCCGAGTTGATGGCGCTGACCATGGTCGGGACGGTGGGCTGCGTCGACGTGGCGCCCGTCCACACCGGTGTCGGGAGGCCGAGCAGCGCGGCGGCGTCCTGGAAGCCGTACTGGGTCGGCGTGAAGAACGAGTTGTCAGTGACGTGGTTGACGAACGTGAACTTCCACTTCGGGGTGGAAGGAAAGTCCCCCGGCCCCCCGCTGCCGCTGCTGGTGGCTCCGGTCTTGGTGCCTGACGAGCTGCAGGCGGTGAGCAGCGCCGTGGCCGCGGCCGACGCACTGAAGAGCCCGGTACCCGCCAGTAGCCGCCGGCGCGTGGGCCCATCCTTCATGTTGAGAGTTTGGATTGCCTCGTCGACCTTGGGGTCGATCTTCTTCATCACGGACCTCCAGGGATTAGCTCCGTGGGCCAGGGCCGGACCCTGCCCCACGACCAGCCGGCTTGCCAGTGGATATGCGGTGCCGCGCCGGCATTTTGCGGCCGAAAGCACCGGTGGAGAGTGGATACGTCATACCGGACGCGCACGCTCGGACGGTCGCGGCGGAGGCGCGGTGCGGGAACGACGGACGTGCGGATGCGATCGCGCGGATGGCGGCGATCCCTCCGGGCCCCGGGGCGCCGAGATCCTGCTGGAGTCGGTGTCGCCGACTTCCGTGACAGGTCGCGGGCGACCGCGGGGTGAGCGCTTTCCTGGTCGCGAGCCCGGGGGTTCCCGCTGGCCGCGTCGGCGCTTTCGCCCAGGCAGACCGCGGGTGGCAGCACCGGGCTCCGCCGTTGCCGCGTCTCCCCCTGGTCACGACTTGCTGCATCGCCTGCCCTCGTGTTGAGGTTTGGTAGTTCGGGTGGGCTTTTGAAAGATCGCCGCCCGACGTTAAGTCTGAAGATGATCGGCTGTCAAGGCAACGACCTTCACCCATGAACACGCGCGGGTCAGACGATCCCGGTGCCTTGTGGCGCGGGGTACGGCGACCTGCGGCGGCGGCGGTGCCGCGGTCCGGACCCGCCAGGGAAGGCTGAACTCCTGCGGCCATGAGCGGCGCGGCGTTACATTCCGCAATCAGCCGGTCGCTCATCGAATCACCAAGCTTTCGCCTTGGAGAGGCTAATATGTTAGCGCTAACAACCCGGCTGCCTGCATGGTCGTGCGCCACACTGAGACCGCACTGAAACAACACTGAAACAACAGCGACGCTTTGGGAAGCCCTCGCCTCGGTCCAGCCGCAACAGATGTAGCGGTGGGTATACGGCGCTGCCAGCACCCGTGACTTGTCCGCGCGAGCGGAGCGAGCGGAGCGCGAGCGGGTCTGGTGGGATTATCTGGCCGCCTTCCTGCCGGTGAGCCGGGTTTCTCGACGCGATACCGCACTTGTGCAGCCGCGACGGACATGTCGGCGGTGACCGCGTCCAGGTGGCCGATATTGTCGGAGGTGCCCGCTACCGTTGGGTCATGGGCCGACCGGAGCGAGTGCGCGGCCCGGGTATCGACGCCGGCGGGAGGCTGATCAACGGTGCGGCCCGGGCCGCAGCGGTGGCGGATGAGATGGGAATCGCGATGGAGCGCGGCGCACCGGACGGGCCGCCTGTCGTCTTCGACAGCCCTGTCGGCTGGCTGGGTGTCGCCGTCTCGACGGCCGGGCTGCGCCGGGTGCTGCTGCCGAACTCGGTGCGCCGCGCCGGCGCTGCCGCGCGCGTACGGCTGGACGCTGTGGGTGGAGGCGGCTGCGCGGCCCGCGCCGTCGACCAGATCACGCAGTACCTGCGCGGCGAGCGGCGTGAGTTCGAGCTGCCGCTCGACCTGTCACCGCTCGGCACCGACGCACGTACGGTCCTCGAGGAACTGCGCGCCAGCGCGCCGTACGGCAAGGTGATCACCTATGGGGAGCTCGCGAGGCGGAGCGGCTGCCCGGGCGGAGCGCGCGGGATTGGCCAGATCATGGCGCGGAATCCGCTTCCGCTTGTCATCCCATGTCACCGGGTCGTCGCCGCCGGGGACCTGGGCGGGTACGGCGGCGGGCTCGCGCTGAAACGGCGGCTGCTGCGCCTGGAGGGCGCGCTGACCGAGCAGCTCAGCCTGCTCGGCGACCCCAGCGGCCCCTGAGGACGTTGCTGACCGGGCCAGCCGGACCGGGTCGGGCGGACGGGGTCTTGCTGACCGGGCCAGCCGGACCGGGTCGGGCGGACGGGGTCGGGCGGACGGGGTCGGGCGGACGGGGTCAGAAGGTCACCACGGAGCGGAGCACCTCGCCGGCGTGCATCCGCGCGAAGGACTCCTCCACCTGGTCAAGCGCGATCTCCTCGGATACGAACGCGTCGAGGTCCAGCCGGCCCTGCAGGTAGAGGTCGACGAGCATCGGGAAGTCGCGGCTCGGCAGGCAGTCGCCGTACCAGCTCGACTTCAGCGCCCCGCCGTGGCCGAACAGATCAAGCAGTGGCATCTCGATGCGCATATCGGGCGTCGGCACGCCGACGAGCACGACGGTGCCGGCCAGGTCGCGCGCGTAGAACGCCTGCTTCCAGGTCTCCGGCCTGCCTACGGCGTCGATGACGACGTCGGCGCCGAACCCGCCCGTCAGCTCCTTCACCGCCGCGACGACGTCCGTCTCGCGCGCGTTCACCACGTGCGTGGCCCCGAACCCGCGGGCCCATTCCAGCTTGCGCGGATCGGTGTCCACCGCGATGATCTTCGCCGCGTTCGCCAGCCGCGACCCGGCCACCGCGCCGTCGCCCACGCCGCCGCAGCCGATCACCGCGACCGAGTCGCCCCTGGTCACACCGCCCGTATTGATCGCCGCGCCGATGCCCGCCATCACGCCGCAGCCGAGCAGGCCGACGGCGGAGGGCCGCGCGCTCGGGTCGACCTTTGTCGCCTGCCCGGCGTGGACCAGGGTCATGTCGGCGAAGGCGCCGATGCCGAGCGCGGCCGACAGCGGCGTGCCGTCGGTGAGGGTCATCGGCTGTGCGGCGTTGTGCGTGGCAAAGCAGTACCAGGGCCTGCCGCGTCTGCAGGCGCGGCAGTCGCCGCAGACCGCGCGCCAGTTCAGCACCACGAAGTCCCCCGGGGCCAGGTCCGTGACGCCCTCCCCCACCTCGGCCACGATTCCCGCGGCCTCGTGCCCGAGCAGGAAAGGAAAATCGTCGCTGATGCCGCCCTCACGGTAGTGCAGGTCGGTGTGGCACACGCCGCACGCCTGCACACTGACCACGGCCTCGCCTGGGCCCGGATCGGGGACCACGATGGTGGTGACCTCGACCGGCAGGCCTTTGGCCGGGGCGATGACGGCGCGGGCTTCCTTGGGCATGGCGCGCTCCTTGCTGCTCACTGTGGCACGTAACTGGCCTAAGTTAGCCTGGTCACGCCTGTAGCCGCCGGCCGCGGCGCCGGGACTGACGATGCGGCAGAAATTGATCCCGAACGGCTGCCGCGGCAGTAGAGGCCGATGGCCGACGTGGCATCGCGGCTGGCCGGTATCGTCGGCTCGGAGGGGACGCTCGCCCTGGTCACCGAGGCGACGGTGCGGCTGTACCCGAGGCCGGCCAGACAGGCATCCTGAACGCAGGCGTGCTCTTCGACTGACGGGATCACTCCAGCCGGTCAAGCCGGGCGCCGATGTGTTTGATGCGGATGTTTCTCATGTCCATGTTTGAATGTGGATGCCCATGTTTCGACACGGAGGGCGGTATGAACGGAGCCCAAGCCCTGATCCGGACGCTCGTCAGCAGCGGCGTCGACGTCTGTTTCGCCAATCCGGGCACGTCGGAGATGCACTTCGTCGCGGCGCTCGACGCGGTGCCCGAGATGCGGGCACTGCTCGCGCTCTTCGAGGGCACCGCGACCGGCGCGGCCGACGGCTACGGCCGGATGGCGGACCGGCCCGCGGCGGCCCTGCTGCACCTGGGCCCCGGGCTTGGCAACGGCCTGGCCAACCTGCACAACGCGCGGCGTGCGCGCACGCCGCTCGTCGCCATCGTCGGTGACCACGCCGCCTACCACAGTCGATACGACGCGCCGCTGGAGTCCGACATCGAGGTGGTGGCCGGCAGCGTGTCCGGCTGGGTCCGCCGCAGCGTCAGCGCCGCGGACGCCGGCGCGGACGCGGCCGGCGCGGTGGCCGCGGCGGCAGGCCCGCCTGGGCAGGTCGCCACGCTGATCCTGCCGGCCGACGTGTCGTGGTCGGAGGGCGCGCAGCCGGCCCCGCCCGCCGCTCGCGGCGCCAGCGTGAGCGTGCCTGAGGACCTCGTCGCGGCGGCCGCCGCGGCGCTGCGCTCGGGCGAGCCGTGTGTGCTGCTGGCCGGCGCGGCCGCCACCAGGGAGGCCGGGCTCGCCGCGGCGAGCAGGATCGCCGTCGCGACCGGCGCGAGGCTGCTGTGCGAGACCTTCCCCGCGCGGCTCGAGCGCGGCGCCGGGGTGCCCGGCGCCCCCAGGCTCGCCTACCTGGCCGAGGCGGCGAGCGCGCAGTTGGAGGGGGCCAGGCACCTGATCCTGGCCGGCGCGCGCTCGCCGGTGTCGTTCTTCGCCTACCCGGGCAAGCCGAGCGACCTGGTTCCCGCGGGCTGTCAGGTGCATCCGCTCGGCAGCCCGGCAGACGACGTGGTGGCTGCGCTCGCGGACCTGGCCGACCGGGTCGCCCCCGGGGTGGCGCCCGCCCGCAGCGCAGCCGAGCGGCCGGCACTGCCGTCGGGGGACCTGACCGGGGAGTCGCTCGCGCACGCGGTGGGCGCGCTGCTGCCGGACGGTGCGATCGTGGCCGACGAGGCGAACACGGCTGGTCTGTGGCTGCCCGCGGCCACCGCCGGCGCGCCGCGGCACGACTGGCTGACGCTGACCGGCGGCGCGATCGGCCAGGGCCTGCCCGTCGCCACCGGCGCGGCGGTAGCGTGCCCCGGCCGGCCCGTGTTGTGCCTGGAAGCGGACGGCAGCGCGATGTACACGATCTCCGCGCTCTGGACGCAGGCTCGAGCCGGGCTCGACGTGACCACGGTGATACTCAGCAACAGGTGCTACGACATCCTCAACATGGAGTTGCAGCGGGTCGGGGCGCACGCCGCGGGCCCGCGTGCGAGGGATCTGCTCGACCTGTCCAGGCCGGACCTTGACTTCGTGGCGCTCGCAACCGGGCTGGGAGTGCCCGCGAGCCGCGCCACGACCGCCGAGGACTTCGCCAAGCAACTCGGGCAGGCGCTCGCGGAGCCCGGGCCGCACCTGGTCGAGGCCGTGCTGCCGCCGCTGTTCTGAGCGGTGGTGCCACGGGGATGCCGACCGCCGCGGGCAGCCGGCGTACCCGGTGGCGCGGACCTGTGTCGGGCCGAGGCAGGAGGGATCTCATGGACCGGCAGCTCACGGCGGCGGACGCCGAACTCGTCCGCCGGGCCGAGGAACTCGTCGCCACCCGCGGCGACGGCGCCAGCCATACGGTCGCGGCGGCCGCGCGCGCGGCGGACGGCCGGATCGTCACCGGGATGAACGTGTCCCACTTCACTGGCGGCCCGTGCGCCGAGCAGGTGGTCATCGGCACCGCCGCGGCCATGGGCATACGTGAGATTGCCACGATCGTCGCCGCGAACGACGAAGGCCGCGGCATCCTGTCGCCGTGCGGCCGGTGCAGGCAGGTGCTCGTGGACTACTTCCCCGACATCGAGGTCATCGTGCCCACCGGCGGCGGTTCGATGATCGTCACCCACATCAGCGACCTCCTGCCGTGGGGCAACAGGTGGACGAGGGACAACGGGAACCAGCCACTGAAGCCACACTGAGCCAGCCTATTCCGGCAGCTCAGCGAGCAGCCTCAGCTGTTTCGCGGACCTTGAGCCGGCCTTACTCGAACCCGCGACCGCAACCACAGGTTGCGGGGGCTCCGTGGGGCTCGGCCCCCCGGGAAGACACTGCGGCTACCGCGAAGCCGACCGAAGGCCGGCGAGCACACGTCACCAGCTCGCTCGTGGGGCCGGTGGGATTCGAACCCACACTGTAACGACCCTAAATCGTTCGCCTCCTGCCGTTGGGCTACGGCCCCTTCATTCGCCCCTGCGATATCAATTAAGGGCGCCCGCCCTGGTACGGCAATTCTCCCTGGCGCGTGACCTCGACGTGACTCGCATCACGCGTTCAGGTCCTTGCGCAGGCGGTCGACGTGGCCGGTGGCCTTGACGTTGTATTGCGCGCTCTCGATCTTGCCCTCGGCGTCGATCACAAAGGTGGAACGGATGACGCCGACGATCTCCTTGCCGTACATCGTCTTCTCGCCGAAGGCGCCGTAGGCCATCAGCACCTCGCGCTCCGGATCGGAAAGCAGCGGGAAGTTGAGCCCTTCCTTCGCCCGGAACTTCGCGAGCTTGTCGGGCTTGTCCGGGGATATCCCGATCACCGCGAACCCCGCATCGCCAAGGTCGCTCTTGTGGTCGCGGAAATCACAGGCCTCCTTGGTGCACCCGGGCGTCATCGCGGCGGGGTAGAAATACACGATCACGCGCTGCCCGCGGTAGGACGACAGGCTCACCGGCTTGCCGTCCGCGTCGGGCAGGGTGAAGTCCGGCGCCGGATCCCCGGCCGCGAGCCGATGCTGCGTCATCCCTGCTCCCTCAGATGTCACAACGTTGGTGCCGGCTCCAACCGTACCCGCCGGGCGAGCCGGGCGAGCCCGGCACCGGGGGCAGGACCGCCGCTCTAGCCGAACAGACCGATCGCGAGGATCTCCAACAGCGCCACTGGCGTGCCGAGGGCCAGCAACTTGCCGTCCGGCCCGGTCTGCCCACCGGTGCCCGTCGCGTTCGCCAGCGCCGCCCGGAAGTCGGCGTAGGCCACCCGCTGGCGCGGATGTGGCGGACGTGGCCGATGAGTCCGAGGTCGGCGACGAACCCCAGGAGCAGCGCCCCGAGGATGCACAGCGCCGCTCC
>DATFVJ010000279.1:0-3354 GCA_035260365.1 Streptosporangiaceae bacterium | reverse complement strand
GCCGGACCCGCCGCCCCGGCGGGCGCCGCCGTGGCGGTGCGGCTGTCACTCGCGGGATCCATCATGAGGAACCCCGGTGGCAGCACGACCTCGAGCCGTTTGCCCGCTACCTCGACGGTGATCCGCTCGCGATCGGCCGGGCCAGTGTGATCATCGCTTACGTTGCCGGTGAACGGCTCGATGTGGCCGTCGAACTCGGTCTCGATCCACCGGGTGTGGACGCTGAAGGGCTCCGCGGTGAAGGCCGGGTCCGTGATGACGGCGCGGTGGAAACCGAGCACGGTAGGCATCCCGCCGATCTCGAACTCCGCCAGGGCGCGCCTGGCCCGTTCGAGCGCTTGGCGCCGGTCGGTACCGGTCACGATGAGCTTGGCGATCAGTGAGTCGAAGGCCTGCGGCACCGTCATGCCCTCGCGGTAACCGGCGTCGAGCCGGACGCCCGGTCCGGACGGCGGCTGCCAGCGGCTGATCCTTCCTGGGGCCGGCACGAAGCCCCGGGCCGGATCCTCGGCGTTGACCCGGAACTCGATCGAGTGCGCCCGTGGCTGCGGGTCGGGATAGCCGACCGGTTGGCCATCGGCGATCCGGAACATCTCGCGCACCAGGTCGAGCCCGGTCACCTCCTCGGTGACCGGATGCTCGACCTGAAGCCTGGCGTTCACCTCGAGAAAGGAGACGGTTCCGTCCTGACCGACGAGGAACTCACACGTGCCGGCCCCCACGTATCCGGCTTCGCGGAGGATCGACTTCGACGACTCGTAGAGCACCCGGATCTGCTCTGGGGTGAGGAACGGCGCGGGCGCCTCCTCGACCAGCTTCTGGTGACGGCGCTGTAGCGAGCAGTCGCGCGTGGAGACGACGACGATGCCGCCGTGGCTGTCGGCCAGGCACTGGGTCTCGACGTGACGCGGCCGGTCCAGGTACCGCTCGGCGAAGCACTCGCCGCGGCCGAACGCCGCGACCGATTCGCGGACCGCGGACTCGTACTGTGGGCCGATCTCGTCGAGCGTGCGTGCGACCTTCAGCCCGCGCCCACCGCCGCCGAACGCGGCCTTGATGGCGACGGGCAGGCCGTGCTGCCGGGCGAACTCGGCCACGTCGGCGGCACCGGACACCGGCTCGGCCGTGCCTGGTACCAGTGGCGCACCCGCGTCCATGGCGATACGCCGTGCGCTTACCTTGTCACCAAGTGCGCGGATGGCGGACGGTGGAGGCCCGATCCAGGTCAGGCCCGCGTCGAGGACCGCCTGCGCGAAGTCCGCGTTCTCCGCGAGGAACCCGTAGCCGGGGTGGACCGCGTCGGCCCCGGCCTGCGCCGCCGCCTTGAGGAGCTTCGCGATGTCCAGATAGGAGTCGGCGGCGGTCTGCCCGCCGAGCCCGTATGCCTCGTCCGCCATCGTGACGTGCAGCCCATCGACGTCGGGTTCCGCGTAGACGGCAACACTGGCCAGATCCGCATCGCGACAGGCGCGGGCGACTCGGATCGCGATCTCGCCGCGGTTAGCGATGAGGATTTTGCGCACGGAACGCCTCCTCTCGGCTGAGGTAGGAGTCTAAAGGGTGCCGTTTGGCCTGCCGCTTGAGGACCGGTACTGGACCGGTCGCGACCGCGCGGAATTTGCTCGCTACCGCGAGCAAATTCCACGCCGGCCATGCGCCTCAGCACGTGTGGGCGGCCAGTTCGGTCCGGGCGGGCGCTTCGGTCCGGGCGGAAGTTCGGTTCTGGCGGTCGCTTCGGTCAGCGCGGCAGCGCGCTCGCGCGCCAGGCACCCGGCCCGCGCGGCAGGGGTGCGGACGACAGCCGGCTCCGGTCAGCCCAGCTGGGCCGGCCGCCGGTCCGCCGGTGGCCCGCGGCGGCCGCGTCTGCGGCGCGCCGCACGGCGGCGGCGCGGTAAAGCGCGAGCGCGGCCACCAGGGCAGCGGTCTCCGCTGCGGTCAGGTCCCCGCGCACCACGCGGAACAGCGGCAGCGCGGCTGCGTCGGTCACGGGCAATCCTCCACCGGGTGTTACCTGCTCTCAGGCAAGTATTACCTGTGCCGCTACGCGTGCGTTGATCCCTACTTGCGTATCTTGCCCGTGCCGATGCCGAACTCGCGGTGGACGCGCTCCCAGAACGCGTCCCGCAGCCATTCCCTGGCCTCCTGGTAGGGGCGCAGCGACAGGCCGAGCTGCTTTTCGGCCTCGACGAGCAGCTCCTTGTCGATGACCGGCGGAAGGATCGGCCCGGGAAGCAGGTCACGGATGTTGTCCCGGCCGCGGGTGAGGATCCATTTCTGCGCCACGTGCTCGCCAGCCTCCTCGACCCGGTCGCGGTCTGGGCCGAGGCGTGTCGCCGCCGCGGTCATCACGCTGTGCCCGAAGACCCTGGTGGTGCGCGGCGCTGGCCGGTCGCCGAACAGCTGCGCAGGTGACGGTGCGGCGTGCGATGCGACAGAGTCCGGCCGGGCCGGCTCGGCGACAGCGATCTGATGCTTGGTGAAGTACGCCTTGAGGAACGCGGCGTCAAGCACCTCGACGGTGTCGGACTCCCAGACCAGGCGCTCGGCCTGATTGGTGCCGTACGGCGGCTCGACTCCCCACAGGTGGACGCGGACCCCGTAGGCCTGCGCGGCCTCGACGGCGGGCACCATGTCCTCGTCGCCGGCCACGAGCACGGCGTCCGTAATCGCCCGGTGCCTGGCCAGCGCCTCCATGTCGGCGCGGATCTGGGCGTCCACGCCCTTCTGCTGGCCGCGCGCGTTGAGGTTGCCCAGGCGCAGTTTGACCCACGACATCTGCGCGATGACGCGCTGGTCGATCGTTGGCACCCTGTCTTTGGCCGCGTCGTACCAGTACACGCGCAGCAGTTCGCCGCGGAGCAGGCTCTCCGCGTACTGGGTCAGCGTCCTGATGAGCCGGTCCGCGTCGACCCGGTACTCCCGCCGCGATCTCGCGTCGAACAGCAGCTCACCCGCTGCGGCGTAGATGTACCCGACGTCCACCATGATCGCGTAGCGCGCGACGATCGGCAGTGGGTTCGCCAACTCTGTCATGGTGCTATCGACTCTAAGGCAGCACTTCCTGTCCCTGTGCCGTCACAACGGGATGTTGCCGTGTTTCTTGGGCGGCAGCGTCTGCCGCTTGGTGCGCAGCGTGCGCAGTGCACGGAGCACACAGCCACGGGTTTCCGCGGGCCTGATCACCGCGTCGACGTAGCCGCGTTCCGCCGCGGTGTAGGGATTGGCGAGGCTGTCCTCGTATTCGGCGATCCGCTGCGCGCGCACCCGGTCCGGTTCACGCGCTTCGGCAAGCTCTCGCCTGAACAGGATGTTGACCGCGCCCTGCGCCCCCATCACCGCTATCTGCGCTGTCGG
>DATFVJ010000278.1:0-10257 GCA_035260365.1 Streptosporangiaceae bacterium | reverse complement strand
ATCTGGGCCGCGGCGCCGCGTCCGTGGTACCCGCCGGGCCAGAACCCGCCGGGCCTGCGTCACCTGGCCGGGCCGCGTGACTCGTCCGGCCACCGTTAGGGATCTGGCCCTTGACGGTCAGGGGAAGGAGTTTCACACCCGTCGGGCCCGTCTGGATCTCGGTGCCCAGGGCCGGGCAGGCGCCACAGTCGTAGCAGGCGGTCCACCGGCAGTCCTCGACTTCACCCGCGCCCGCGGGATCAACGGCATCCTCCCAGTCCTGCCACAGCCACGCGCGGTCGAGCCCGGCGTCGAGGTGATCCCAGGGCAGCACCTCGACGTAGCCGCGTTCCCTCGTCGTGTACCAGGCGAGGTCGACGGGCTCGCCCGCGAGCGCTTCCGCCGCGCACCGCTCCCACCGCTCGTAGCCGAACCACTCACTCCAACCGTCGAAACGGCCGCCGTCTTCCCACACGGCCCTGATCACCTTGGCCACCCGCCGGTCGCCGCGCGCCAGCAGCCCCTCGACGATCGACGGCGCACCGTCGTGGTACCGGTAACCGATGCTGCGGCCGTAGCCGGGATCGCGGCGCAGCGCGGCGCCGAGCGCGGCGAGGCGGCGGTCCACGGTCGGCGCGTCGGTTTGGGCGGCCCACTGGAACGGCGTGTGCGGCTTGGGCACGAAGGCGCCGATCGAGACCGTGCAGCGGATGTCGCGCCGTCCGCTGGCCTGCCGGCCGGCCTGGATCACCGCGCGCGCCAGGCCGGCGATGGCGAGCACGTCCTCGTCGGTCTCGGTGGGCAGGCCGCACATGAAGTAGAGCTTCACCTGGCGCCAGCCGCTCGAGTACGCGGCGGTCACCGCGGCGATCAGGTCGTCCTCCGTGACCATCTTGTTGATCACCTTGCGCATCCGCTCCGAGCCGCCCTCGGGCGCGAAGGTCAGCCCCGACCTGCGGCCGTTGCGGCTCAGTTCGTTGGCGAGCGTCACGTTGAAGGCGTCGACCCGGGTGGAGGGCAGCGACAGGCCGGTGTTCGTGCCCTCGTACCGGTCGGCGAGCCCCTTGGCGATCTCGTTGATCTCGCTGTGGTCGGCGCTGGACAGCGAGAGCAGGCCGACCTCCTCGAAACCGGTCGCGCGGAGCCCGGAGTCCACCATGTCACCGATGGTGGTGATGCTCCGCTCCCGCACCGGGCGCGTGATCATGCCCGCCTGGCAGAACCGGCAGCCGCGCGTGCAGCCGCGGAAGATCTCGACGCTGGCGCGCTCGTGCACGGACTCGGCCACGGGGACCAGGGGCTTGCGTGGATACGGCCACTCGTCCAGGTCCATGACGGTGTGCTTGGCGACGGTGCGCGGCACGCCCGGGCGGTTCGGCGCCACCCGCTCGATCCGCCCGTCCGGCAGGTACGACACGTCGTAGAACTTCGGCACGTACACCTGCGCGGCGGTAGCGAGCCTGGCGAGCAGGCCGTCCCGGCCGCCCGGCCGGCCGGCCCGCTTCCACTGCCTGATCAGCTCGGTGACCGCAAGCGCGGCCTGTTCGCCGTCACCGAGAACCGCGCCGTCGAGGAAATCGGCGATCGGCTCCGGGTTGAACGCGGCGTGCCCGCCCGCGAGCACGAGCGGGTGGCCCTCGCCGCGGTCGGTGGCCGCGAGCGGAATGCCGGCCAGGTCGAGCGCGGTGAGCAGGTTGGTGTAGCCAAGCTCGGTCGACAGGCTCACGCCGAGGACGTCGAACGCCCCGACCGGCCGGTGCGCGTCGACCGTGAACTGCGGGATCTGGTGCTCTCGCATGAGCGCCTCCAGATCCGGCCAGACGCTGTAGGTCCGCTCGGCGAGCACGCCGTCACGCTCGTTGAGTACCTCGTACAGGATCTGCACACCCTGGTTCGGCACGCCGACCTCGTACGCGTCCGGGTAGAACAGCGCCCACCGCACCTCGGCGGCGGCCCAGTCCTTGACGGTCGAGTTGAGCTCGCCGCCCACGTACTGCACGGGCTTGCGCACCCGAGGGAGCAGCGGCTCCAGCCGCGCGTAGACCGACTCCACCGGCACTGCTCCCCTCGCAGCCTCGCGGCACTCCGTTACTGGTACGTGACCCAGCCTATAAGCGACCGGGCCGCGCGACGCGCCCGCGCCGGTGTCCGCGTCATTGTTCGAGCCCGTTCAGGCGGCTTTCGAGGAAGTCGCGCTCGACGGCGTTCTCGGTGAGCAGCAGCGCCTCCTCGTAGGCTTGCCGCGCCTGTTCGCTGCGGCCAAGGCGGCGCAGAAAGTCGGCCCGGGCCGAGGCCAGGTAGCCGTAACCCGCGAGCTGCGGTTCGGCGGCGAGCGGGGCGAGCGCGGCGAGACCCGCGGCGGGCCCGCTGGCGAGCCCGACGGCGACCGCGCGGTTGAGCGCCACCACCGGCGACGGCCAGATCTGGACGAGCAGGTCGTAGAGGGCCACGACCTCGCTCCAGTCGGTGTCCTGCCAGGTCGGCGCCTCGGCGTGGACGGCGGCGATCGCTGCCATCAGCGCGAACCGGCCCGGCGGCCTGCGCCGCAGCGCCTCACGCACCAGGGCGATCCCCTCGGTGATCGCCGCCCGGTCCCACTTGGCGCGGTCCTGCTCCGCGAGCAGCAGCAGGCGGCCCGCCGGCCCGACGCGGGCGGCGGCACGCGCGTCGGTGAGCAGGATCAGCGCGAGCAGGCCGGCCACGTCGGCGTCGGCCGGCAACAGCCCGCGCAGCATTCTGGCCAGGTCGAGCGAGCGTTCCACCAGGTCGCGGCGGACAAGATCGGCGCCGGCCGGCGCGGTATGCCCGGTGGTGAACAGCAGGTGCACGACCGTGAGAACGGCGTGGACGCGCACGGGCAGTTCGGCCGCTGACGGGACCCGGTAGGGGATGCGCGCCGCCGCGATCTTCTTCTTCGCGCGGGTGATCCGCGCCGCCATGGTCGGCTCGCTCACCAGGAAGGCACGTGCCACCTCCCCGGTGGTCAGGCCGCACAGCAGCCGCAGCGTGAGCGCCACCCGCGCCTCCGCCGCGATGGCCGGGTGACAGCAGGTGAAGATCAGCCGGAGCCTGTCGTCGGTGACCTCGTGCGTGAACGTTCCGCCGGGTTCGGCCCCGGTCTGCTCGTCGAGGAGCAGCGGCAGTGAGCGGCGCAGGGTGGCGTCACGGCGGAGCAGGTCCACGCCGCGGCGCCGGGCGACGGTCGTGAGCCAGGCACCGGGATTGGCCGGCACGCCGCGCGATCCCCACGTCGCCAGGGCCCGCGCGTACGCGTCCTGCACGCACTCCTCGGCGAGGTCGAGGTCGCGCGTGACGCGCACCGTCGCGGCGAGCACGAAAGCCCACTCGCGACGGTGCGCGTCGGCGACCGCGGCTGCGACGGAAGCGTCCGCGGTCCCGCGTGCCTGGGTCAATCGAACACCCGTATCGGGCGAATCTCGACGCCACCGAACGGCACGGGGACCTGCTGGGCCACGGCGATGGCCTCGTCGAGGTTGGCGGCTTCGATCACGTAGTAGCCGCCGATCGCCTCCTTCGTCTCGGCGAAGGGGCCGTCGGTGACCGCGAAGCCGCCCGAGGAGTCCTTGCGGATCGACGTGGCGGTGCCGCTCGGCTCCAGCGCGTTGCCGCCGCGCAGCGCCGCGGCGTTGTGCTCACCGAACGCCATGTGTTCCTTCAGGATCTGGTCGCCGGTCTCCTGGCCGGCGCCAGCCCACGCGGCCTCGTCTTCGTAGAGCAGGATCAGGTATTGCGCCATGCGCGTTCCTTTCTCGATCGGCCCGTGCGGCGGGCTCTCGTTTCGCCGTCTGTCACTCCCGACGGGCGGCCGGCGCCGGGATCGACAGCGCACGGAAAAATATCGCCACGGCCCCCACGGCGGCGGTTCGGCTCATCAGCGGGTCGAACAACCATGCTCCCTGACGACTGCCGCGGATGCGCACACCGTTGACGCGGAACCCCACGCGGTCGTCACGACTGTGCTGCCCCGGGGGCTCCACCCCACGGGATCCCCCCGCACCAATGGATGCCGCATTCGCGGCAGCCGTATGAGGATCATGTTCGCCCTTACCCCCGTGGCTGTGACGCTGCCAGCTTAAACGCGGCGTGGGCCGAAGATCGTGTGGTGCCGGTGGACGGTCTGGAGCAGGCCGATCGCGATCATGTTGGCGAACGTCGCCGTTCCCCCGTAGGAGACGAAGGGCAGCGGCAGGCCGCTCACCGGCATGATCCCGACCGTCATCCCGATGTTGATGAAGGCCTGCACGGCGAACCAGCAGGCCACGCCGGCGGCGATCAGGGTGCCGAACTGGGTGTCCGCGTGCGCCGCGATCCGCAGCGCCCGGGCGAGAACCACGCCGAGCAGCCCGATGATCGTGATCGCGCCGATGAAGCCGAGTTCCTCCCCCGCGACCGTGAAGATGAAGTCGGTCTGCTGTTCGGGCACGAAGTGGCCGGCGGTCTGGCCGCCGTGGAACAGGCCCTGCCCGAACATCCCGCCGGACCCGATGGTGATCAGCGCCTGGCTCGCGTCGTAGCCGGAGCCGTTGGGGTTCGCGGTCGGGTGCACGAACGCGGTGATCCGCTGGATCTGGTACGCCTTGAGCAGATGCATCCGCCACACCGTGAACGCGGCAGCGGCCGTGAGGACGAGCAGCAGCGCGATCCATCGCAGCCGCGTCCCCGACACCACCACCATGCCGAAGATGACCACGGCCATCACGATGACGACGCTGAGATCGGGCTGCAGGAGGACCAGGCCGAGCGCGGGGGCCGATACCGCGATCGCGAGCACGAGGTCACGCCCGCGCGGTGCCTCGCCGCCCTCGCGCAGCTCGCCGAGCACCAGGGCGAGCACGAGCACGAGCGTGACCTTCGCGTACTCGGAGGGCTCGATCTCGAAGCCGCGGCCGATCGCGATCCACGACCGCGCGCCGTTGATCGTCGCGCCGAGCGGTGTCAGCACGGCGAGCAGGCCGAGGCACGCGAGCAGGTAGCCGATCGGTGCGTAGGTGCGCAGCATCCGGTAGTCGAGCATGCTGACCGCGCCGAGCAGCACGATCCCGATCACGACGTTGAGCAGTTGCTTCTTCAGGAACGCCTGCGGGTCGCCGCCCGCCTGCAGCAGCTGCGGCCTGGTGGCCGACCAGATGAGCAGCGTGGACAGCACGGTCAGCCCGAGCACGGCCCCGATCAGCACCCAGTCGAGGCGCCGGACCGGCGATCCGCGCGCGACGGCGCGGGTGAGCAGCGAGCGGCGGCCGCCGAACGAGCCCACCCCCGGCGTGCGGAGCGCGGGCCTGACCGCTTCGAGCCGGCCGTACCCGCCGGCCTGGAACCGGTCTTTGCGCGAGCCTGGCGACCCGAGTCCGGAGGCCATCACGAACCACCGCGGTAGCCGGGTGGCGGGGAGATCGTCCCGTCACTTTGGATCACGGGCAGCGCCGAGGGGCGCGAGCCGTTCGGGTAAGCGGCCGCGTGCCCCTCGAGCCCGTAGATCTGGTCCCAGATCTGCCGCGCGGCCGGCGCGGACACGTCGGCGCCCTCACCCGACTTCGGGATCATGACGACCACCACGTACTTGGGGTTGCCGACGGGCCCGAACGAGGCGTACACCGAGGTGGCCTGGCCCCCCGCGACCTCCGCGGTACCGGTCTTGCCCGCGACGAACACCTTGCTGAGCGGGAAGCCGGCGAACGATCCCGCGGCCGTCCCCTGCGTTGTCACGTCCGCGAGTGCGGACCTGATGTACGCGAGCGTGGCCCGCGGCACCGGCAGGTGACCGGTGACCGGCGGCGTGATCCGCTGCACGACCCGGCCGCCGGGCGAGATCAGCGCGTCGCCGATCCGCGGGCGGTAAAGGGTGCCGCCGTTGGCGAGCGCGGCGTAGGCCCGCGCGAGCTGCAGCGGGGTCACGAGCACGTCGCCCTGGCCGATGGAGGCGTTCACCGCGTCGCCGGGCAGCCAGACGAATCCGCTCCTGCAGTCCTCGGCCTCGATCTGCTGCAGGTACGATCCGCTGGCGGTCCCGTACTTGCAGTCGTATCTCCTGGTGGCCTGCCAGTACTGGAGCTTCCAGGCGCGGTCGGGCACCACACCCGGGTTCTCCTCCGGCAGATCCACGCCGGTCGGCCTGCCGAAGCCCCAGGCGAGCGCCATCTTCTGCATCGGATCCCGCGGCCGTGAGACCGGCGAGCCGTTCGGGTCGTCCTTGAGCCACATCTGGTACGCGAGCTGGTAGAAGACCGTGTCGCACGACATCACGAGTGCCTGGTGCAGCGTCATGTCGCCGAGCGACGCCGTGGTCCAGTTGTTGAACGTCCGGCCGGCGATGTCGACCGCGCCTGGGCAGCTGTAGGACGAGTTGGGGTCGTAACCGTCGCTCATCGCGGCGGCCGTGGAGGTGACCTTCCAGGTGGATCCGGGTGCGTACTGGCCCTGGGTGGCACGGTCGAGGATCGGCTCGCCGCCGGCCTGGCCGAACAGGCGGTTGAACTCCCGCTGCGAGATGCCGCCGACCCATACGCCCGGGTTGTAGGTCGGATAGTTCGCCATCGCGATCACCCGGCCGGTCGTGGTCATGACGACCGCAGAGCCCGAGTTCGTGTCGTTGCCCGCCGCCCGCGCCTTGCCGATCGCCGCCACCAGTGCCTGTTCCGCGCCGGCCTGGATCCGCGCGTCGAGGCTGGTCACAAGGTCATTGCCGGGTTGCGCGGCGGTCTGGCTCACCGTCCCGGTGACATCACCGGCAGCGTTCACGGAGACGACCCGCGCGCCCGGGCTGCCGCGAAGCTGCGCGTCGTACTGCTCTTCGAGCCCGGCCTGGCCGACGAGGTCGACGCCGGAGAAACCGGTGACGGGGATGTGCCGGTTCTGCATCTCCTGCGGGGTGATGGGCTGCAGATAGCCGAGCACCTGCGCCGCGTTGACACCGCCGACGGCGGGGTAGTCCACGACCGGCTGCACCTGCGCGCTCACGCCCGGAAAGTCCTGCTGGTTCTCGATGATCTGCAGCGCGACACGGTCGGGCACGTGCTGGTCGACGGGGATCGGCTGATAGGGCGAGCCCGGCCAGCAGGGCTGCGGCACGTTCCGCGTGCACATCCGCGTCTGCTCCCGCAGCCGCGGCGGCGGCACGCCGAGCACCCGGGCGAGGCGTTTGAGCACGGCCGCCCCGCCGTCGCTGAACCCGGCGAGCACCGTCGGCTGGACGGAGACCACGAGCGAGGTGCGGTTGCGCACCAGCGGGCGCCCGACGTCATCGAGGATCTGGCCGCGCACGGACGGAATGATCACGCTGCGCGTCTGGTTGTTGGCGGCGAGTTTGGTGTAGGCGGTGCCGCTCATCACCTGGATGTACCAGACCCGGCCGACGAGGACGAGCAGCAACGCCGCGACCAGCACGTACAGCACCACCACCCGGCGGCGCGACGCCACGATCACCGGAAACCTCCCGTCCGCCTGCCACCCGTCCGCCTGCCACCCATCCGCCTGCCACCTGGCCGCCAGATCGCCGACCAGCCGCGGCGCGGCCGCAGGCCGGAAAGCCAGCCGCGACGGCCGAAGCCGGTGGAGCCGGTGGAGCCGCCATATCGCATCCAGCCCGACCGTGGCGCGCTTGGCCGTGGCCGGCCCGAACCCGCCGGGCGGAACCGCGGTACGCCGGCGCGGCGGCGCGGGCCGCCATATTGCGGGCCGCCATACTGCGGGCGGCCGAAGTGCGAGCGCCCGAAGTGCGAGCGGCCAAAACGTGGGGCGCCGAAACGTGGCGCGCCCGGGCCAGCGGCTCCGCTGCTGGACCTCGACCCGCTGAACGTGGGCCGGGCCTGCTGGCGGCCGTGCGGCCGCAACCCGAAGACCCGCCTGGCGCGGGACCGCAGCGATGCCCGGTTGGCGCCGAGGCGCAGCCCGAGCCGCGATCCGCCGGCCAGGCTGCCGCCGGCGAACACGCCGCGCTTGCTGCCGGCCGCATTGGTGGCCCGCCTGGACGCGGTGAACCGCAGCCGTGGCAACGGTTTCGCCGGCCGGACGGCAGCCGTCAGGCCCGCCTGCCTGGATCCGGTGAACCGCAGCCGTGGCAACGGTCTCGCCGGCCGGACGGCAGCCGTCAGGCCCGCCTGCCTGGACCCGGTGAACCGCAGCCGTGGCGACGGTCTCGCCAGCCCGGTGCCAGCCGTGGGGCCCGGCTGCTTCGACGCGCCGAAGCGAAACCGGGGCAGCGGCGACGGCCGCCCGCCGTGTCCGGCGATGGCGCCCGCGCTCCTGGCCCAGCCGTCCGTTAGCCGGCCGCTCGCCGACAGCAAGCCGGCCGGCGCACCCGCGGCGATCCGTCCCGACGGCCGGCCCGTGCCCGGCCGTAGCCTCGGCTCCCTGGGCAGGTTCTTGCCACCCGCGCCGCGCAGTGCCGCGCGGGACGTGGCCGGTGAGCCCGCGCGCGCCAGCGCCGCGGCCGGGTCGTCCGCCGCCTGCCGGGCCCACCGGGTGAGCCTGAGCACCACATAGAGCACGAACGGGCTGAGGAGCACGTCGTACACCACGGACAGCGGCAGCACGTGCCGGGCGGCGGCCCACGTGACGCCCGGCTCGGCGAAGGTCACGCCGACGACCGTGTAGAGCGCGCTGCCGCCCGCAGCGCCGAGACCCATGGCGGCGAGCGGCAGCAACGCCGACCGGTCGATCTCACCGGCCGCGCGCCCGCACAGGTAACCGACGATGCAGAAGACCAGGGCGTACGCGCCTATCGCGTGGCTGGCGGGCGGCGCAAGATCCAGGGCGAGGCCCGCCGCGAAGCCGGTGACCAGACCAGCCAGCGGTCCGTTGCTGATGGCGATCGCGACCACGACGAGCAGCACCAGGTTGGGTGCGGTCGCACCGGGAAACGGCAGCACGTCGAGCACGGTCAACTGGAGGATCAGCGCGGTCGCGGCCAGCGCACCGTAGGCGAATATCCGCGCCACGCTACGCTCCAGGTGACGGGCTCGGCGATCCCGCGCGCGGCCGGGCGGACGGCCTGACCTGTGCCGGGGACGCGGTCGGCCTCGGCGGCAGGACCGAGTCGCGCGGGTTGCGGCGCGGCGCGGCCACCACGACACCGACCACGTCCAGCGCCGTGAACCGCACGAACGGGCGGACGATCGCCATGCGGGTGAGCGCGCCCGGCGTGGATTCCACCCGCGTGACGACGCCGATCGGGACGCCAGGCACGTAGGGATGACCACTGACCGAGCCGAGCGTGACGATGCGCTGGCCCGGCTGCAGTACCGCGTTGGCGTCCAGGAGCTCGACCTGGAGCCCGCCCTGGGCGGTCAGGCTCTTGCCGGTGCCCCGCACCACCCCGATTTCCTGCGAACCCTCGACCCGGCAGCCGACCGCGGAAGACGCGTCCGTGGCCAGCTGCACGGTACTTGTGTCCCGGCCCGCCTGAATCACCCGGCCGACCAGCCCGGCGTCGTTCAGCACCGTCTGATCGGTCCTGACGCCGTCCTGCGTGCCCGCGTCGATGGTGACCGTGTCCTCGTAGCCCGCACCGATCCCGATCACGTGGGCCGCGACGAGCCGATAGCCTCCCCGGCCCGCGAGCTGCAGCAGCCTGCCGAGCTGCGCCGCATCGGCCTTGCTGAGCTGTGCCGCGCTCAGCTCGGCGCGCAGCCGCTGGTCCTCCTGCTCCAGTGCCTGGATCTTGCTGCGCGCGGCCGGCGCACCCACCACCGCCGCGAAGAAGCCGGTGACCGGCCGGGTGAAGTCGGCGGTCAGCCGTTCGGCGGGCCCGAAGATGGCGGACGACACGCCGCGCAGGCCGCCGACCGGCGCGAATCCCCGGTGGTCGAGCGTGATCAGTCCGATGGCGAGGACGAGCAGCACGCCAAGGACCAGCCGCGTCCGCCGGGTGTCGTGCACTCGCCACCCCCAGGTGTGGTCAGCGTGTCGTCGCTAGCGGCGTGTCTCAGGCACGAGCACCTGCTGCAGCGCGTCGAAGTCCTCGACGCACTTGCCGGTGCCGAGCACGACCGAGTCGAGGGGATTGTCGGCCAGGTGGATCGGCATCCCCGTCTCCTCACGAAGCCGCTCGTCCATGCCCCGCAGCAGCGCCCCGCCTCCGGTCAGGGCGATCCCGCGGTCCATGACGTCGCCCGCGAGCTCGGGCGGGCACTTGTCGAGTGTGGTCTTGACGGTGTCCACGATCGTACTGACCGGCTCCTCGATGGCGTGCCGCACCTCCTCGGCTGAGATCACGATGGTCTTCGGCAGCCCGCTCACCAGGTCCCTGCCCCGGATCTCGGC
>DATFVJ010000277.1:0-5292 GCA_035260365.1 Streptosporangiaceae bacterium | reverse complement strand
TGGCCGAGGCCGGCCTGTCGGTGGTGCTGCTCGAGCGCGGCAGGGCGTACCCGCCGGACAGCTTCCCGCGCACGCCGGCGCAGATGAGCAGGGCGTTCTGGGATCCGCGCGCCGGGCTCTACGGGATGTTCGACGTATGGCGCTTCGCCGGATGCGATTCTGTGGTGTCGAGCGGCCTGGGTGGCGGCTCCCTCATCTACGCGAACGTCCTGCTGCGCAAGGACGAGCACTGGTTCGTGCAGGCCGATCCGCTGCCCGGCGGCGGGTACGAATCCTGGCCCCTGACGCGCACCGAGCTCGACCCGCACTACGACGAGGTCGAGCGGATGATCGGCGCCACGCCCTACCCGGTGGAGCTGGCCCCGTACGCGGCGACGCCGAAGACACACGCCATGCAGGACGCGGCGGCAGAACTCGGCCTGAAGTGGCAACTGCCACCGCTCGCGGTCAGCTTCGCGCCCGCGCCGGGCGCGGCGCCCGGGCCAGGGCTGCCGATCGCGGACCCGGATTACGGAAACCTGCACCACCGGCAGCGCAGCACCTGCCGGCTGTGCGGCGAGTGCGACATCGGCTGCAACATCGGCGCCAAGAACAGCCTGGACTTCACCTACCTGTCCGCGGCCAAGCACCAGGGCGCGGACCTGCGGACCTGGCACGATGCGCGGGCCATCCGGCCACGGCCGGGCGGCGGCTACGAGGTGGACTACGTCAGGTACGACCCAGCGGACGAGGGCAATCCTGGCGGCACCTCAGCGCGGCCGTTAAGGACAATCGCTTGTGACCGGCTCGTGCTCGCGGCGGGGACCTACGGCACGTCATACCTGCTGTTGCGCAACCAGGACCGGTTCCCTGGGCTCAGCGCGGCGCTCGGCACCCGGTTCTCCGGCAACGGAGATCTGCTGACCTT
Organism: Streptosporangiaceae bacterium; assembly: GCA_035260365.1. Lineage (GTDB taxonomy): Bacteria > Actinomycetota > Actinomycetes > Streptosporangiales > Streptosporangiaceae > DATFVJ01. Next base: position 4,385 of record DATFVJ010000277.1, on the reverse strand, counting down.
CCTCGTCCACGCCAGGGACCGCAGCCGTACCCGGCTACTGGACGCCAGCCGTGGGCCCGTCATCACCAGCGCCATCCGCCTGTCCGACGAGCACGACGGCGCCGCGAGCGGAGGGCGCGGCGCCTACATCGAGGACGGCGGATATCCGGCCTTCGTCGACTGGCTGGTCGAGGCGGCCGACATGCCGCACGACACACGGAGGGCCGCGCATTTCCTGCTCGAGCGTTTCGGTGCCCTGATGAAGCACGCTCCCGACACCCACCTGTCCAGTGAGATCTCCGAGCTCATCGGCGCGGGCGCGCTGTCCGTCAGCTCGCTGCCGCTGCTCGGCATGGGCAGGGACGTGCCCGACGGCGTCCTGCGGCTGCGCGACGGGCGGCTTGACGTGGTATGGAACACGGCCACGAGCGAGGCGTACTTCGAGCGGGTGCGCACGACCATGCGGCGGATTTCGGCCGTGCTCGGCGCCAGGTGCGTGGACAACCCCATGTGGTTCCGTAAGCGCGTCATCACCGTGCACCCCGTCGGCGGGGTACCGATGGGGCGCGACCCGAGCGCCGGGGTCTGCGATCCATACGGCGAGGTGTTCGGGTACCCGGGGCTGTACATCGCGGACGGCGCGGCGCTGCCCGGGCCGGTCGGCGCCAACCCGTCGCTCACGATCGCCGCCCTGGCCGACCGCATGTGCACCCGGCTGCTCGACAGCCGGCCGGCGGCGACGGCCGCTGCAGATCCGCCCGGCGCCGGGGCGGCGCCGGACCCGGGGAACGGCGCGGGAGCGGTGAACGGCGTGGGAGCGGGCCGCGCGCGGACGGGGGACGGCGCCGCGGCGGGGGACGGCGCCCGAACGGGGCCCGGCGCCGCGACGGGGAACGGCGGGGCGCGGCGCCGGGCCGGGCGGACGTCGCTGTCGTTCAGCGAACAGATGAGCGGGAGTTACGCCGCGGGTGTGAGCAACCCAGGACCCGTGGACATGGTGAGCCGCGTGCGCCAGGAGCCGCTGGCCTTCCAGCTCACCATCACCGCCGACGACGTGGAGCGCTTCCTGGATGATCCCGAGCACCCCGCCCGGGCCGAGGGATGGATTGATGCCGCAAGCTTCGGGGGCCGGCGTCCAGTCCAGCGGGGCTGGTTCAACCTGTTCGCGCCGGCCGGCGTGTCGGACCGCCGCATGATGCGGTACCGGCTGCATTTCGCCGACGGCGCGGGCCAGCCCCGCACCCTCTCCGGATGGAAGAACGTCTGGCACGGTCCGCTGACGCACATCTGGCCGGACACCTCGACGCTGTACTTCCGGTTGCTCGAGGGCCACGTGGCCCAGGGCGGGGACGACGGGGCCGGCATCCTCGGGGCAGGAACGCTGCACATCCAGATCGCCGGGTTCGCGCGGCAGCTCGCCACGTTCCGTACCTCCGGGCCGCACGGCACGGTGGCGCTCGAGCGCTTCGGCCGGTTCTTCGCCGGCCAACTGTGGGACGTCTACGGGCCGCAGCGCAGCAAAGGCTAGAAGCTGGCTCGTTCGGGGGCCTGGTCGGGGGCCTCGCCGCAGCCGTGGTGGCCAAGCCGCCACAGTTCAGGGCGGGCCGGAGTATTTGGCCGCCGCCGCGTTCGCGGTCGGGCAGAGACCCTCCGCGCGACCGCACGCCTGCACGTCGCAGAGCCGGCAGATCCAGGCTCCGCCGTTCTTGCCGTTGACGACGGTCACCATGATCTGGGAGATCAGCTCATGCAGGCTGGCCCGCTGCGCGGGGGTCAAATCCGCCAGGCTCGAACGCAGCAGGCCGGTCCGGGCCGCGGTGACCCGGTCTGCGATCTTCCGGCCGCGCGCGGTCAGCGCCACGGACCGTTCACGGCGGTCGGCTCCCGGCCCGCGCGTCGCCAGCCCACGCTGGGCCAGCCGGTCGACCAGGCGCACCGCGCCGGACGGCGTCAGCCCCAGCACGTTGCGCAACTGGTCGATCGTCGGCTTGCGCAGGAAGTGTTTCAGCGCCGACAGGGCCGATATGTCGGAGGCGGTCAGGCCCGACGCCGCGGTCATTTCCGCGGTTGCCATGTCCGTGAGGACACCGGCGAACGCTCCGAGCAGGTTCGCCTGCTGCTCCAGAGTGCTCACTCGAGCGTGTAGCTGACCGTCAACGGCATGAACGGGTAGTCGGCCGAGGTCGACACGCTCTCGACCGTCGCGGACAGTCCCGCGAGATCGCCGGTCTGGGATCCGTCGATCACCGATGCCGCCATCCGCGCCGTCGACCCGTCGTAGGTTCCCTCGCCGCGCAGCACGAACGTGCCCGATTTTCCGCCGAGGTTCCCGGTCAGGCGCATGAGCGTTACGTAGGAGCTCGTGCCGTCCGGCCGGTAGTACAGGAGAGCTTCGAACGAGCCCTCCGTGATCGCGTCGGTTGTCGCCGCACCGGTTGCTGTCACATCGGTTGCTGCCGCATCGGTTGCTGTCGCGTCCGTGCCGCCGCCGACGACGACATCGGCTCTGGTGAACCTGCTTCCGTCCGCAAGCTCGCGGTAGGGCCGTTCGTCCCACGAGGCGATCTGCAGCTTGGTTTCGAAGGTGTCAGCCATAGTCAAAAGATATGTGTGACTCACTCATATGTCCAGGATGGAGCCCGCCCACGCGGTGGGGCGATCGGTGGGAACGTGACCACGGCTGAGGTATTTTTCCCGGTTCGCGGTGCTCATCTCAACAGAAGCCGAATGAGCCGGTCGTTGCCTGCGCTGGCTCAGGCTCGACGGAGGTCGCCGTGGATGCCTGCTGGAACTCAGACACCCTGCCCCGGTTCGTGATCGCGAGTCCATCCGGACTGCGGGGGACGGTGCTCGTGCTGACGGCCGACCGCCTCGTGCTCGGGCGCGGGCTGGGCTGTGACCTGCGCCTGGACGAGTCGCATGTCAGTATCGCGCACGCCATGTTGTCCCGTTCAGGTGCGCAGACCACCGTACGGGACCTGGGATCCACGAACGGCACGCTCGTCAACGGCGTCCGTATCGCAAGCGCGCGTGTTCTGCAGCACGGTGACGTCCTGCGGTTCGGGACCGTCGAAGCGCGATACGAGGAGCCGTCAGTATCCGCGGCGCCGACCGCCGGGGTGCCTGCGGTGTGGTCCCCGAGCGCACAATCGCGTGGCGCGGCCGCGCCGCGCGTCGCCCGTCCGCTCGCCACCCCACCGCTCGTCGCCGCCCCATCACGCGCAGCCTCACCGCGCGTCGCCGCGCCACTCGCCGCCGGGCCACTCGCCGCCGGGCAACGCGCCGCCGCGCCGCACGACGCCCCACTTGGCGCCGCCGCACCGCACACCGCCACGTCGCTCGCGGTCCTGGGCGGTAGCTACGCGCGATTCGACATCACCCGCCAGCCCGCCGCACCCGGCCGCGACGCCGCAGGCAGCCGGTACGACGAGGACGCGGAGCAGATCATCGAACAGCAGGCGAGCCGGCTGCGCTGGGTCGCCGCTACCGGCTCGCGCGCCCGCAGGCTCGCCGCCATCGGCTTCGTGGTGTTCGCGCTCGGCGCCGGTATGATCGCCGGGCTCGCGCTGCACTTCGCCGCCCAGGTCAACACCACCGTGGCGGCCGCGGCCGCGAACCCAGGCGCCGAACCGAAGGCGCCGTCGATGTTCGGGCCGGCCATCGGCGGTGTTCCCGTCGGTGCCCTCGGCATCGCGGTCGCGCTCATCGGCGTTGTCGTCATGATCGTCGGCATCGTGCCGCACCTCACCGCCACGTCCGCCGACCGGCCGCCGGCCAGAAGGCCAGCACCCGGTCGTGGCCCTCAGGCGGCGCGTCGATGACGTTCAGGGCAAGCCTGGTACCGGAGGCTCGCAGGGCTCCCGGCCGAGGAAAGCGACCGGCCGGGCACCCGGGCTGGCCAGCGGCGACAAGGCCACCAGCGGCGCGAACCTGGCGGGCCGTCGTCATCGCGCGCCCGAGCAGGCCGGGCCCGCCGCCCGGCGCCTGCGATGCCGCTGATTCAGTCATCGCCCCGGGCGCGAGCCGCAGCGGCCCAGCAGTGGCAGCGGCCCAGCAGCGGCATCGGCCCAGCAGCGGCATCGCCCGCAGCCCCAGACGCCGCCGCAGCCAAGCAGTACGCCGCGCCTCAGCGGCAGCCGGTTAGGGCTCTGCCCGCCCGGGGGGCCGACCCCCCGGAACCCCCGGATGCGTCGCAAGCGACGCGCCTCACCGCGTTAGGGAGATGTGGTGGTGAACCGGTGCTCACCCGCCACCGACGCAGCGGCGCGGTGGCGGCACGAGCCGGACCAGCGCTCCATGATCATGATCGTGGGCGCCGTGCTCGCGTGAACCTGTCCGGTAAGTTTGGGCCGCGGGGCACTGCGGCATCGGGGATTTGGCCGCGGCGGCGAGGAGACACGATGTCC
>DATFVJ010000276.1:0-4762 GCA_035260365.1 Streptosporangiaceae bacterium | reverse complement strand
GGGCGCGGCCTCGGTGACACAGCTGGAGATCATGCCGCGCCCGCCGGGGTCGCGGCCAAGCCGGCAGCCGTGGCCCACCTACCCGATGATCTACCGGGTGTCCAGCGCACACGAGGAGGGCGGCGACCGCGTCTACTCGGTGTCGACGCAGGAGTTCGTCGGCCCCGGCCGCCTGCGCGCGCTCAGGCTGGTCGACGTCGAGCTGGCCGACGGCGGGTTCCGGCCGGTCGAGGGCACCCAGCGGGAGATCCCGTGCGAGCTCGTGCTGCTCGCGATGGGGTTCACCGGGCCCGAGCGCGGCCCGCTGCTCACCGGGCTCGGCGTGGAGTTCGACGCACGCGGCAACGTGGCCAGGGACGACGCTTACGCGACGTCGGTGCCCGGTGTGTTCGCCGCCGGCGACGTGGGCCGCGGCCAGTCGCTGATCGTCTGGGCGATCGCGGAGGGCCGCAGCGCGGCGGCCGCGGCCGACCGTTACCTGAGCGGTGACACGGCGCTGCCGTCACCGATCCCGCCGACCGCCCGCCCGCTTTCCTGACCCGTAACGGGGGCCTGCCGTGCCCACCTGGACAGACACCGAGCGCCGCGCGAAGATCGTGTGCACGCTGGGCCCCGCGAGCAGCGGATGCATCGGCGAGCTTGTCCGGGCCGGCCTCGACGTCGCGCGGCTCAACCTCAGCCACGGCAGCCTGGCCGGCCATCTCGAGACCTACCGCCAGGTCCGCTCGGCGTCGGACGACGTCGGCCGGTGCGTCGGCGTGCTCGTCGACCTGCAGGGCCCGAAGATAAGGCTCGGCACGTTCGCCACCGGCCCGGTCCGGCTGGCGCCGGGCGACGAGTTCACCATCACCACCGAGGACGTGCCTGGTGACCGCCACCGCGCGTCCACGACCTACACCGGGCTGGCCGACGACGTGGCACCGGGGGACCGGATCCTGGTCGACGACGGCCGGGTGCTGCTCGAAGTCAGCGAGGTGCGGGGCAGGGAATTACGTACCCAGGTGATCGTCGGCGGCATGGTCTCCGACCACAAGGGCCTCAACCTCCCGGGGGTGCTGCTCAGCGTGCCCGCGCTGACCGACAAGGACGCCAGCGATCTGCGCTGGGCGCTCGGCCTGCGCGCGGACATGATCGCGTTGTCGTTCGTGCGCAGCCCGGCCGACGTCGAGCCGCTCCACAAGATCATGGACGAGGTTGGGATCCGCGTGCCGGTCATCGCCAAGATCGAGAAACCGCAGGCGGTCGACACGCTGCCCGATATCGTCGCGGCGTTCGACGGCATCATGGTCGCGCGCGGGGACCTGGGCGTCGAACTGCCGCTCGAACAGGTCCCGCTGGTGCAAAAGCGCGCGATCGGCCTCGCGCGCGAGAAGGCCAGGCCGGTGATCGTCGCGACCCAGATGCTCGAATCCATGGTCTCGTCACCACGGCCGACCAGGGCCGAGGTTTCCGACGTGGCCAACGCGGTGCTCGACGGGGCGGACGCGCTGATGCTTTCCGCCGAGACGAGCATCGGCGACTATCCGGTGGAGGCGGTCGCCACGATGGCGCGCATCATCACCGCGTCCGAGTACGACTTCCTGCGGACGACGCCGTCGCTCATCCGCGTGCCGACGACGACGGGCGGCGCCATCGCGCGCGCGGCCGCCGAGGTCGGCGCGGTCGTCGGCGCCAAGGCGCTTGTCGCGTTCACCATCTCGGGGGAGACCGCGCGGCGGCTCGCCAGGTACCGGTCGCCGATCCCGCTGCTCGCCTTTACCAGCGAGCCCACCACCCGCAGCCAGCTCGCCCTCACCTGGGGCGTCGAGACGTTCATCGTGCCGACCGTGCGGCACACCGACGACATGGTCCATCAGGTCGAAAGCGCGCTGCTCGACATCGGCAGGTGTGAGCGGGGCGACAAGGTGGTGATGGTCGCGGGCAGCCCGCCGGGCAGCCCCGGCCGCACGAACGCACTGCGTGTGCACCGCATCGGCGACGCCGTGACGCACGCCCCGTCCTAACCGCGCCCCTGCCTAACCTAGCGCCCGCGATCCGCTGGGGCCGGCCGAGCGCCCACGACCCGCTGGCCGCAGGCCGGCGAGCAGGGTGAGCGGCGGCGGGGCGAATGCCCCGCATCGGGGGTTCCAGAGGGTCGTCCCCCTGGGTAGATACCGCGGGCTGGGCCGCCGCTGGCCGCAGGCCGGCGAGCAGGGTGAGCCGCGCGCGTGCCCCGGGTGGGATTCGAACCCACACTGCACGGTGTTTGAGACCGCGGACTCTGCCGGTTGGTCTACCGGGGCGCTGTTGGCGTTCGATCCAAGGTGGGGAGGTCCGGCCAGGCGCCAATCTACCGCCTACGGGTACGCTCTTGCAGGTGAGCGAGACCCACCGCAGTGTCGTGATCGCCGAGGACGAGGCGTTGATCCGCCTTGACCTGAAAGAGATGCTGGAAGAGGAGGGCTATGTCGTCGTCGGTGAGGCCGGAGACGGCGCAGCCGCGGTCGAGCTGACGACCAGCCTCCAGCCCGATCTCGTCATTCTCGACATCAAGATGCCGATCCTCGACGGCATCTCCGCCGCCGAACAGATCGCGGCCATGCGGCTCACGCCGGTGGTCATCCTCACCGCGTTCTCACAGCGCGAGCTTGTCGAGCGGGCGCGCGGCGCGGGTGCCATGGCCTATCTGGTGAAACCCTTCACAAAGGCGGACCTGGTACCGGCGATCGAGATGGCCGTCACCAGGTTCAGCGAGATCCGCGCGCTCGAGACTGAGGTGGCGAGCTTGCACGAGCGGCTCGCGGCCCGCAAGGTGCTCGACCGCGCCAAGGGCGTGCTGCAGGTGCGGTACGGGCTGAACGAGGCCCAGGCGTTCCGCTGGATCCAGAAGACGTCCATGGACCGCCGGATGACCATGCGCAACGTCGCCCAGGCGGTGCTCGACGGGGGTACCGGGCCGGGCGCCGCCGCTGACCCCGCCGCGCCCGCGAGCCCGGATCCCGATCCGGACCGCGGCGCGGCGTCACCCGGCTGAACCGGCGAACCCGCCGCTGAGGGCAGGCGCTGACGGCCGGCGCTGAGGGCAGGCGCTGAGGGCAGGCGCTGACGGCCGGCGCTGACGGCAGGCGCTGAGGGCAGGCGCCGGTCGGAGCCCGGGGGACCTTTGGTGCCGTGCTGGCCTTCCCCGGGCCGGCACGTTATCTACTCGGCCGCCCCGGGCTCTCTCCTCAACCGTAGCGATGCGTCGGCGTGCCGCGCAAAGTCCGGCCACGTCAGGGACGCAGTGCCGTAAACGGTTCGTTACCTGCTGTTTTCCCCAGCCGACGCGCCGCCGCCCGGCGTTGTGGCCGGTCAGCAAGTCAGCCGAGCTCAGCTCGGCGGCGGGCGCGGGAAAATCCGCTGACAGGGGGTCATTTACGCAGCGCACGGTGTGTTCATCGCCATTTTCATTCGGATGTATTTGCGCGGAGGGGGGTGACGCGGCAGGGCCTGGAGATCAGGATGGCTACTGGGATCCGATCTCGTCTGCCCGCAAGGGAGAGGCAAGGGAGTGATCATGCGCATTCGTTTAAGCCGGGGCAGAGCGCTGCGCCTCAGCGCGGCCGTCGCCGTCGCGGCCGGTGCTGGCCTGCTCGGCATCACCGGCGCAACCGCGTCGCCAGCATCGCCAGGATCGCCGGTGTCGGCGCACTGCGCAGCCAGCATCGTGAAGGACAACTTCGGTACGGCGGACTCGGGGCCGTACGGTGGCACGCAGACCGTGTGGCGCTACACCCTGACCAATGCGCACTGCATGCAGGTCAGGATCATCACTTACGGCGCCATCGTCCAGTCGGTCAGGACCGCGGACCGGCGCGGCCACTTTACCGACGTCGTCCTCGGCTTCAAGACGCTGGCCGACTACGTGAACCTGGACAGCCCGCCGCCGACGTCGCCGGACTTTGGCGGCCCCTACTTCGGCGAGACGGTCGGCAGGTACGCCAACCGGATCGGCGGCGCCTCATTCAAGCTGAACGGGACGACCTACACGCTGCCGGTCAACAACGGGCCGAACACCCTGCACGGCGGTTTCGTCGGCTGGGGTAACCGCGTCTGGCAGAACCCGACCACGGCCAAGGGCCCGGGCAGCGTGTCGCTGACCATGAACCTGGTCGCGCCGAACGGCGAGGAGGGCAGCGGCCTGCTGGCCGGCACCAACAGCTACGAGCCGAACTGCTCCATTCCCACGGCTCCGCCGACGACGTGCACCGGCTTCCCGGCCCAGGTCACGACGTGGGTTACCTACACCCTGGACAACTCGGGCCGGCTGGCGATCCACTACAAGGCGCACAACGACGACAAGAAGCTGTCGACCGTCATCAACCTCACCAACCACAGTTACTTCAACCTCGCGGGCGAAGCCTCGGCCGCGGGGTCGGCGTACGGCCAGGAAGTCGTCATCAACGCCAAGTCCTTCACCCCGACCGACAAGAACCTGATCCCGACCGGCGCGCTCGTGCCGGTCGCGGGAACGCCGTTCGACTTCCGGGCCCCGCACACGATCGGCTCCCGGATCGGCGACGCGAGCGCGCCCCAGGGCGACCAGCTCGTCATCGCGCACGGCTATGACCACAACTGGGTGCTCGACCTGAAGCCGGGCCAGTTCGGGGTTGCGGCAGCAGCTTTCGACCCGGCGAGCGGGCGGGTCCTCGTCGTGTTGACCGATGAGCCGGGCGTCCAGTTCTACACGGGGAACTTCCTCGATGGGCACCTCGTCGGCATCAGCGGCCACACCTACCGGCAG
>DATFVJ010000275.1:0-9213 GCA_035260365.1 Streptosporangiaceae bacterium | reverse complement strand
AGCGAATGGCCAGAACGCGATCGCCGCCACGACCGCCCCGACCACGGCGAGGACGGCCGCTGGCACCATGAGACGGCGCCACCACGGGCGGGGCGGCGGCTCGGGGTCGAGTGCGGGAAACCTTCGCGGCCGCGCGTGCTCACCAGCCTTCGCAGCAGCCACATCACGACGATAAGCGACAATAACGATGGCTAGCGATCACTCGGTTGCCGCGGACGCAATCGTTGACAAGCCGAGACCCGTCGTGGAACCACGGTAACTGGCCGCGTGGCCGCGTGGTCGCGGGACAGCCGCGAATACGCACAAACGCCTGGCCGGGCGGCATGAGAAGAGTAAGGTTGCGCAGCGCATGGCATAGAGCTGGTTGGCTACCGGTCGGCATGGCGCCGGGTGGGCACGCGGGATTTCCCCTCTACCTTGCAGGGTTCGATTCCCTGCTATGCCACTGAATCAGGCGCGGCGGACCGCGCCGCGGCCGGCACCCCAGGACGGCGGATCCTGGCCGCGAACAGGTCACGGAGGCTGACCACGCCGCGCACCTCACGGCTTTCCACCACGGGAAGGTGCCGGAATCCGTGCAGGAGCATGATCTGGGCGGCATCCTCGACTGCCGTGTCAGGGCTCACCGATTGCGGGTCCGGCGTCATCCAGTCGGCGACCAGGGATCCGCACAGGTCTTCACCTGACGCGGCGGCTCGCAGCACGTCGCGCTCGGTCAGGATCCCGGCCAGGAACGATGCCTGCATGACGACGGCCGAGCCCACGCGGGCCCGCACCATGGCCGCGGCGGCGTTCGCCACCGTGGTTTCCGGAGTGGCCATCACCACGCTGGTGTGCATGAGGTCCCGCAGCGTCACCACCGAGCTGCCGCGCGGGCGCGGGCTCTCAGCCACCCTCGCCGACCTCGTCGAGCTCGGGATCCCGCTGGGGACTGGCCGGCCCGGCCAGCTCCTCCGACAGCATCCTCCACAGCGACCCGGCCCATGCGGAGACGCCGGGCCACTGCTTCCAGAACACCTGCAGTGTGGTCTCGTCGAACTGGGCGTGGGCCCGCTCCGCGCTGATGGTGTCGGTTACTTCCTCAAGGCCGTGGATCAGGTCGAGGAACCGACTGGCGATATCGTCCATGGCACCACCTCCCGGCGAGTGTAAGCCGGCGCCCTGCGGATTGGCCATGGCACACGGAATACCGCCACGATCAGACGGCAGGAAAGCGCGATCGCGGCGAATCTAAAACGGCAATTGGGGGCATAATCCGCTGCGGTCACGCCGCCGGCGGGCCGGCGCGGGTCAGTGCAGGTGATCACGCCAGTCGGCGGGCACGCGGCCGGCCGGGCCAGGTACCGGCTGGCCGAGCGGGTGATGCTCGGGCGGGGCGAGCTCCGGCCCATCGTAGAATTCTTCCGTCGCATAGCTCCAGAACCAGGACTCGCCGGGCTCGAAGCTGCGGACGATCGGGTGAGCCGTGGCCGCGGCGTGCGCGCTCGCGTGCTGTGCGGGCGAGGAGTCGCAGCAGCCGATGTGCCCGCACTGGGCGCAGCGGCGCAAGTGCAGCCACCACCCGCCGACGGCGTCGCACTCGGCGCAGCCGGTTCCGCTCGGCGGCACGGCCGGATCGATCCCTGGCACGGTAGTCATCGCGGTCTCCTCACCAGCGTTTACGTCGCGGCGCCCGGATCAGCATCGAATGATCAGGCACCCGGTGGTCAGGCACCCGGTGGTCAGGCACCCGGTGGTTCCTGAGTGGTCAGCGGAAGCCACACACGGAAGCGGGTGTTGCCCGGCTCCGACACCACCCGCAGGTCGCCGTGGTGTTTGTTCACGACGATGCGCCAGGAGATGTCGAGCCCAAGACCGGTGCCCTCGCCGACCGGCTTGGTGGTGAAGAACGGTTCGAAGATCCGCTCCTGGATCTCCGGTGGCACGCCCGGGCCCGTGTCGGCGATCTCTACGACGACCCCGTCGCGTTCCTGGCCGGTGCGCACCGTCAGGGTGCCGTGACCCGCCATGGCGGCCACCGCGTTGTCGATCAAGTTCGTCCAGACCTGGTTCAGCTCGCCCGCGTACGCGGGAATCGACGGGATCTCGCGGTCGTACTGCTTTGTCACGGTGATGCCGTCGCCTATCTTGCCGCCCAGCGTCAGCAGCGTGCTGTCGAGCAGTTCGTGCACGTCGACCACCTGATACGGCGCGCGGTCCATCTGCGAGTACTGCTTGGCCGCCGCGACCAGCGTCGAGATCCGGGTCGTGGAGTCCTCGATCTCGTTCATCAGCAGTTCGGTCTCGACGGTGTAGTTCAGCCACCGCAGCGCGCCCTCGAGCGTCTCCTCCCCGACGGTGGCCGCCACCTTGTCGAGCCACTCGGCTTCGAGACCGGCCTGCACGAACGTGGGTGCGAGGTCCCACGCTCCCGCGATGCCGCGGTCGTCGAGCCAGCTCGCGACGGCGTCCTCGCGGTCGGACGCCTCCATCGGGCCGAGCACCGGTGCCTTCGCCACCCGCTCGACGGCGTCGTCCTGCAGCCGGATCAGGGTCTCCAGGGTGGCCCGGTTGTACGGCCCGGCCGCGATCATCCCAAGCTTGTGCCGCATCCCGGCCACCCGTTCACGCAGCGCCGACGTGGCCCGCACGGCGGCCGCCGCGGGGTTGTTCAGCTCGTGGGTGAGGCCGGCGGACAGCGTCCCGAGCGCGAGCAGCCGTTCGCGCCGGCCGGTGGTCTGCTGCCAGGTCTGCGCGCCGAAGAAGGAGCCTTCGAGCAGGTGCACCGCCATCGGGAACCACTCGCGCATCATCTGCGCGTATACCGGCGCGTCGAGCACGAAGAACCGCGACGGCACCGTCACCCGCAGCGAGCTGTTGTAGACCTGCGGCACCCGGTCGCCGAGGTAGGCCGTGAAGGCGCCGGCGTACACGCCGCGGCTGGAGGTGCGCGTGACCTCCACCTCGTCCACACCGACCCGGCGTGACAGCACAAGGGTGCCGTCAAGGAGCACGTAGAAGCAGGACGCGGGTTCGCCCTCGTGGTAGACCGGCCCCGGGTCGATGCGTTCCACGTGTCCTTCGCGGCACAGCCACGCCAGCTGATCGTCGGCCAGCTTCTCGAACAGAAACAGCGTGCGCAGCTCGTCAGGGCTGCACGGCAGCGAGCCTTCCGGTCCGGTCATAGCTTCTCCAGGTACCTGTGCACGAGCATCACGGCCATCGCGCCCTCACCGACCGCGGAGGCGACCCGTTTGGCCGACTCCGCCCGCGCGTCGCCCGCCACGAACACACCGGGGACGCTGGTCTCCAGGTGGTATGGCGGGCGGTCAAGCGTCCAGCCCCGCGGCAGCTGCCCATCGACAGACAGGTCGGGGCCGGCGACGACGAAGCCGCGGCCGTCCCGCACGACCACGTCGTCCAGCCAGTCCGTGAGCGGCGCGGCGCCGATGAAGATGAACAGCCACTGCGCGTCGACGGTCTGCGTCGCGCCTGTCTTGCTGTCGCGCAGCGTCAGGCTCTTCAGATGATCGGTGCCGTGCGCGGCGACGACCTCGGTGCAGGCGCGGACGGAGATCTCGGGGATCTTCGCGATCTGCTGCACGAGGTAGTAGGACATCGACGCCTCGAGCGACGAGCCACGGACCAGGATCGTGACCGACTGGGCGCCGCGCGCGAGGTGGACCGCCGCCTGCCCGGCCGAGTTCGCGCCGCCGACGATGTATACGTCCTGGCCCACGCACGCGTTCGACTCGGTCAGCGAGGATCCGTAGAAGATGCCGCGCCCGGTCAGCCCGTCCATGCCCGGCGCGGCGAGCTGCCGGTAGGAGACGCCGGTCGCGAGGATCACCGTGTGCGCGTCGATGCTGTCGCCGTCGGCGAAACGGACGGTGCGGGCCGACCCGTTCACCTCCAGGCCGACGACGTCGCGCGTGGTGAGCATCTCGGCACCGAACTTGGCGGCCTGCCGGCGCGCACGGTCGGTGAGCTGAGCACCTGACACCCCGTCGGGGAAGCCGAGGTAGTTCTCGATTCGCGAGCTCTGGCCGGCCTGGCCGCCCGCGGCCGTCCGCTCGACCAGCACGGTGCGCAGCCCTTCTGACGCGCCGTAGACGGCCGCGCCGAGACCGGCCGGGCCGGCGCCGACGACGATCAGGTCGTAGAAGCCGGCCGACGGCGTCGTGGCCAGCCCGACCCGGGCGGCAAGCTCGGCATCGGTGGGTTCCACCAGCGCTTCGCCGTCCGGCGTGATCACCACGGGCAACGCGAGCCCGTCGGCACCTGCCGCCGCGAGCAGCCGCTCACCCTCGGGCTCGTCGGACATGTACCAGCGGTAGGGCACCTGGTTGCGGACGAGGAACTCGCGAACCTCCGACGAGCGCACCGACCAGCGGTGCCCGACCACCTTGGTCTCGGGAACCGGCCGGTGATCCGATTCACGCCACGCGTCGAGCATGGCGTCGACCACCGGGTAGAGCTTCTCCTCGGGCGGATCCCACGGCTTGAGCAGATAATGGTCAAGATCCACGACGTTGATCGCGTCGATCGCGGCGTTGGTGTCCGCGTACGCGGTGAGCAGCACCCGCCGCGCCGCGGGATACCGGTCCATGGCCTTCTCGAGGAACTCGATGCCGTTCATCTGCGGCATCCGGTAGTCGGCGAGGATGACCGCGACCTGGTCGCCGCGCAGCTTCATCTGGCGCAGCGCGTCGAGGGCCGCCGGCCCGGACTCGGCGCGCACGATCCGGTAGTTCTCGCCGTAGCGCCGCCGCAGGTCACGCGCTACCGCGCGGGACACGCCGGGGTCGTCGTCGACGGTAACGATCGCCACGCGCGACGGGCCGTGCGGCGTCGTCACGGGCACGACCGTCCCGCCGCGGCGCCGAGCGTACTGCCGGACCAATCCATGCAGCCATCGTAAGAGCCGTGTCCACCACTCAGACACGCGGCCGGTGGGGCTTGCGCCGGCCGGAAAGCCGCGGCGCCGCGACCGTGGTGGCTGTCCGTGGCGGCATCGCCTGGCCAACCCATCAAGCCCATACCGAACGACTCCGGTGGAACCGCACCGCTGCACGCCCCGGGGTTCCGGGGGTCGTCCCCGGAACTGGGTGCCGAGGTCGATGGTGATGTCGGGGAAGTTGTTGCTCGCGATCCGGCCGCTCTGGCGGTCCCGCAGGACCGGCACGGACACGTGGCCCTCGTAGCCGGGCTGCGTCGCCTCGTAGGCCTCGGAAAGGAACGCGAACCCGTTGACGGGGTCCGGCCCGTGTCCCTTCGCGGCAGAACGCCCGTTCGCGTCTGAACTTATTATCAGACTGTCGTACCACCACGGCTCGCCAGGCGGGGGCGCTCATGTCCGGCTGGTTCTCAGTGCAGATCGTGCAGACCGGACGGCTGCCCCTGTTCTGCTTCTTCGTCGCGTTCATCGTCGGCTTCGGCTGCATCCGGCTGTCCGTGCGGCTCATCCGCGCCAAGGTGCGGTGGTGGCCAGGCAACCTCACCGCCGGCCGGGTGCACATTCATCACATGGTCTTCGGCGTCGTCTTCATGGCGGTGGGCGGCGTCGCCGAGCTTGCGGCGCCCATCGGTTCGCTGGCCTGGAGGTCGGGGCCCGCCGCGCTCTTCGGCCTTGGCACCGCGCTGGTCCTCGACGAGTTCGCGCTCATCCTGCACCTGCGCGACGTGTACTGGGCCAACGAGGGACGCCTGTCGATCGACGCCGTGTTCGTCGCCGCGGGAGTCACCGCGCTGCTCCTCCTCGGCGCCAGCCCGGTCGGCGTCAAGAGCGTGGCGGACTACCACCGGTTGCCCATTGACGCCGACACCACCCTGACGCTCACCGTCACCCTCGTCGCGGCGTTCCTGCTCGCCGCGATCACGCTGCTCAAGGGCAAGATCTGGACCGGCCTGTTCGGCCTGTTCGTGCCGTTGCTCTTCCTCGTCGGTGCCGTGCGGCTCGCCCGGCCGGGCTCACCGTGGGCGCGCTGGCGGTACGTGGACCGCCCGCGCAAGCTGGCCAAGGCCACGGCGAGGGAGCAGCGCCTTCGCCAGCCCGTGATCCGGGCCAAGATCCGCGCGCAGGACCTGCTCACCGGGCGCCACGAGCCGGCCAGCGAGCCCGTGCGACGACTGTGACCTCGCGCCGCGGCACCCCGGCCCACGCCGGCCGGGCCCGCACCAATGGATGCCGCATCCGCGGAGCCGTTAAGGGTCAATCCGGCGTCTCGGCCAGCTCGCCCGTGCGCCGCGGCTACGGCGCCGTGACGGTCAGGTGAAGGCACGCACACCCGGCGGGTGTCGTCACCTTCGAGCAGCCCGCCGTACAGCTGCGGCCTGCGGTCGGCCAGCACGTCATTGCAGTCCGAGCTGTCCCCCCGTCGCGCCCGGGCACCGGCGCACTGGTGCCCGGGCGCCCCCAAAGGTTCAGAGCGCGAAAGCCTGGCTCAGATACATCCTGCCGTAGCGGGAGGCCCGGGTGGCGCTCCACCAAGTGGCGGGCCCGGGTGCGTGCGGGAAATCGCGGGTGCGAAAGTGCAGCGGCGGCGACTAGCGCGCCGCCAGCGCGGGCCGTGGCGAGCTTGATCGACGGCACAACCGGGTGCAGGCACGGCACGGCCCGTGCCGATGCCCCGGCTGCTCAGGCGGCGTGGACCGGCCGGCCACTGCCACCGGAACCGGATCCAGGTTTGGTGCACACGAACCAGACCCGGTCGACACCGTCTTCTGTCACGGCGTCTCCGGCACCATCGACCATTTTTATGTCGGTGAACCTCCGGCGCAGCGCTGCCTGTATCTGAGCAAGCGGGAATGACACCGTCCTGACCACCGCGGTGAGCAGCGTGTAATCTCCGGCTCGCTGGCGCTCGAATACTTCGATATTCCAGTCGTAGACCAGCTCGTCACGCGTGCGCACCCTTATGACCAGATAGTTTTCCCCAAACTGCTGCACCTCCTTCTCGCGGCTCGCGAGCAGCTTCAGACCCCCTATGGGTTCGATGTCGAACACGAACACGCCACCGTCGTTCAGGTGAGCGTGGACGCGATCGAAGAATCTCTCCCAGGCCGGGAAGCCGAGCAGGTGGTTGATGCCGTGGTAGATGCAGATAACGGTGTCGAATTTTACGTTCACCGTGAAGCTGGTCATATCGGCCGTATAGAGCGGCGTGCCCGCGGGCAGCTTATCGCGGGCGACCGCGAGCATGCCGGGCGATATGTCGAGACCACTCACCTGGTACTTTCCTGCGAGGACGGAGATAATACCACCTGTACCGCAGGCGAGCTCGAGCAGCGTCACCGCATTCGCATCGGCTTGCTTGATAAGACTGTCAACAAACGTGGCCTCGGCAAAAGAGTCCCCGGTGACGGCATCATAATGATTGGCAAACAGGTCATAGGTTGCCATGCTCTGAGCGTATGTCGCGGGCTAAAGCCGCGCAATCGCCCGGGATGGTGGGCGGTCCGGCAGCCGGCCGCGGCCGGCCGGGCTGCCAACGCGTTCTGCCGCTTGCCGCCCGTCCCGGGCGGCAAGCGGCAGAACGTATGCCTGATCGCCAGCCGTCCCGGGCGGCGGTTCGGGAGTCACGTCGAGCGTCGTCGGCTGGCCTAGCCACCCGGGGTGACGTCAAGCGTGATCTCGGTACCGGTGAGGGCCTTGCTGACCGGGCACGAGTTCTTGGCGTCTTTGGCGATCTTGGTGAACGTCTGCTCGTCCACGCCGTCGGCGGAGCCGCCAACGGTCAGCTTGATACCGCTGATCCGAAACCCGCCCGCGGGGTCGGGGCCGAGGGTGACGTCGGCCCGGACCTGCAGCGACGGCGCGGTGGCACCTGCTGCCCCGAGCAACGCGGAGAACTGCATCGCGTAACACGCGGTGTGCGCCGCGGCGATGAGTTCCTCTGGACTGGTCACGCCGCCGGCGTCGTCAGCCGCCCGCCTGGGGAAAGATACCTCGTAGGTCCCGACGCCGGAACTGGTGAGTTCCACCGTTCCTTTTCCGTCCTGTAGACCGCCGTGCCACGTCGTCTGAGCAGTACGGGTGGGCATTTACTTCTCCTTGGCTACCGCTTTGTCGGAGTGCTTGCTTGGTACCCGAGACACCCGGGACAGCACATGCCCACCGTAGCGGTGACCGCGATCGCCGGGGCCAGCGACCGGACCTGCGCCGGGATGTGACCGACGCCGCACACCGGAATGTGACGGACTGGTGTCTCCTTGTGTGCAAACGGCTAAACCTTGCCTGGCCTGGATCGGGTTTACCAGATGACGGCTGTTGCCGAGGGTGCGAGGAGGTGAGCGCAGATGATTCCTGAACCGGTTACGGCGGTTGGGGCAGCCGCCGCGGCGGGCGCGCTGTGGCGGTGCGTCCGTGCCCTGGGTCTGGCCGAGGTGTTCAAAACGCTCGCCCGCGGCAGGGTCGCCCTCGCCATGGAACGGGAACGGCGAGAGACGGTGATCGCTGTCACCGTTCATGTCCCGCCCGGTGCGCACCTCGTCCTCGGCCCTGCTGTGGAGGGCGGCCCGAGCGTCGTCTACACCTCCGCGGGGTCTGGCGGCCTGGAAAGAGGGATGGATCAGTGAGCGCCGATCCCGCTGACCAGCCCGCCCAGCCGGCGTGGGAGGACTTCTCGGAGTCCGCCCGCGAAAAGATCATCAAATATGTGGCCGCGATGACCAGGGACTACGCCCTGGCCGAAGACGTGGCTCAGGAGACGCTGATCATCGCGTGGAGTAAGTGGGAACAGGTCAGGCAGCATCCACGGCCGATCGCCTGGGCCCTGCTCGTGGCGCGCCGGATGACCGCCAAGCTGCGCGCACAGGAACAGCGGCAGGGCCGGATCGCCGCGAAGATCGCCGCCGACCGCGACCACACCGGGACCTCCGGCGGGCTGGGGCCGGAGCGCCAGGGCGGCCATGAGCAGACGCTGTGCGACCGCGATGCGGTGCTCGCGGCACTGGCCCGGTTACCGCATCGCCAGCGCGAGGTGATCATCCTCTGCTATCTCGGCGACATGACCCAAGCCGACGTCGCCGCGGTTCTCGGCATCAGCGTAGGCACGGTCAAAGCACACGCTCACCAGGGCCGGGCCAAGTTGCGCAAGCTCCTGGGCCGACCGCCCGGGTAAGGAAATGGAGGGGTGTCCATGCCCAGTATCGGCAAACAGGTGCAGGCCGCGCTCGGCAGGCTGGTCGCGAAGCTGCCGCCGCTGACCGGCTCGGCCCGGCTCGGGCCGGGCG
>DATFVJ010000274.1:0-5996 GCA_035260365.1 Streptosporangiaceae bacterium | reverse complement strand
GGCCGCCGGGTGCGGCCCGGTGTGTTTCGGACACGCGCGGCGTGCCGCGCTGGCGTGCGGCCGGCCGGCCCGCCGCGGCGGCCGGGTCCTGGGCGCGGCCCTATCGATGGCCCCCCCGTAGGGCGTCGCCGACCAGGGCGGTCCAGGCCCCGGTTGAGGGCCGACCGCAGCGGTGCGCCCCGGGCGGCGACGACGGCGATGACCTGCCCCCGGTCTCCCTCCAGGGGAGCCGCACCCTTGAGCCATTGCTGTTGCCAGAACCGGCAATGAAGCCATTGATGCGGGCCTGTCTCATGATCGCGGGACAGGTCAGCGGGTCGCGCGCGGGCCAGGCGCCAGGAACCAGCTTGATCCGCGCACCTGGCGCATGGCGTCCTTGCGGGTCGCGGCGTCGAGCCGGTCGAGGTAGAGGATGCCGTCCAGATGGTCGACCTCGTGCTGCAGGCAGCGCGCCATCTCGGCGCTGCCGCTCACGACGACGGGCTCGTCGCGCACGTCCACGCCGCGCACCGTCGCGGACATCGCCCGCGGGGTCGGGAAGTAAAGGCCGGGGACCGACAGGCAGCCCTCCTCCCCTTCCTGCTTCTCGTCGGAGACCTCGACAAGCTCGGGGTTGAGGACGTAACCGGTGCGGCCGTCGACGTTGTAGCTGAACGCACGCAGGCCGACGCCGATCTGGGGGGCGGCCAGGCCGGCCCGTCCCGGCACCGCGACGGTGTCCATCAGGTCGTCGATCAGCGCCTGGAGGCTCTTGCCGAACCGGGTGACCGGTGCGGCAGGCGTCTTCAGTATGGGATCGCCGAGGTATCTGATTTTCCGCTCTGGCATAAAGGTGGCTCCAGCGCTTCTGATCGGTGTGCTGCGGCACCAGGCCCGCCGGTAGGGGTGGGCCGGTGCGATGTTACGTTCCGAAGGTCAGGTAACGCACTTCGCTACGACCCTGGGGGGCCTCATGGCCAAGCTGACCGCGGACGCATTGGCGCTGCTCCGCCAGCCGATTCACGCGTGGGTCACGACGGTCCGCTCTGACGGCTCCCTGCACAGCACGGTGATCTGGGTCGACACGGACGGCGAGGACGTGATCTTCAATACGGCGATCGGGCGTGCCAAGGAGCGGCACCTGCGCAAGAACCCAAACGTCTCGATCAGCGTCCTCGACCCTGCTGACGCCTATCATTTCCTGAGCGTATCGGGTGCCGCCCGGCTTGAGACCGAGGGCGCGAACAAGGTCATCGACGTGCTGGCCAAGAAGTACCTTGGCGTGGACAGCTACCCGTTCCACCAGCCCGGCGAGCAGCGCGTCACGGTGCGGGTGCCGCCGAGCAAGGTCATTTACAGCCCTGGCCGCCAGGCGTAGGCGGCTGTTCAGGCCAGGCCGCTCGCGGCTGGATCCGCCCTGTGGCAGCGGCGTCAGCGGTGGTCTCCCGCAGGTGCCGCCCGGCCTGAGGAGGCGACCGTGGCGTGGATGTCCCGTGCAATCTCGCACGGGCTGCCCGCCAGGCGAGCACCTGCTCGCCGAGCTCAGGTGGGTGCACGACGCCATCCGCCACGACCTGGCCGTCTGCAGGAAGCTGGCTGACGAGGTCACGGCCGGCGCCAGCCAAGGCGAGGTGCACGAGCAGTTGCGGGCCTGGTCAGCCCGCAGCCGGGCGCCGGGCAGGCGACCCGGCGGCCGCGCGCTGATCCGGCCGGTCATTACGCCGCGACCGCACCTCGAGGTGATCAAGCAAAACCTGGGTGGCCGCCGCGATCGTGTCGACCGCACGGTCGAACGCTTCCGCGTTATGCCCGGCCGGTGCGCGGAACCCGCTCACCTTCCGCACGTACTGCAGAGCGGCGGCGTGCACGTCCGCGTCGGTCACGTGCTCGGTATACGGCTCACGCAAAGTCTTGATGCTGCGGCACATGACTCAACACTACGAGCATGGGGCGACAGGGACGGCCCGCACCTGCCGCCTCGGCTGCGCCCGGCGCGCTCTCAGTCGCGCTTGACGGCCTGCAGGGTGTAGGTGTGCGGCAGGCGCCAGGGGCGGTCGATCAGCCGCCACTCACCGCCGCCGATCCGTTCCATCTGGCCGGGCATGGCGTCCCACGGCACACTGTCGTGCTCGGCGAGGTCGGTAAGCTCCATCCCCGACTCGAGCAGCGCCGATACGATCTCGCCGAGACCGTGGTTCCATTCGTGGGTCACGTTCTGCTCGAACGTCGCGTCCGTTTCCACGTACGTGCCACCGCTACTGAAGATGATCGGCTCTGGCCGCTCGAAGTACGGGTACTCGACGACAAGCAGGCCGTCGTCACGCGCGTCGGCCAGTGCCCAGAGCATCGGATGCCCCTCCCGCAGGAACATCCGGCCGCCCGGCCGCAGCAGGCCGGCGACCACCCCGGCCCAGCGGCGGATGTCGGGCAGCCAGCACAGCGCGCCGATCCCGGTGAAAACGAGATCGAAGTCTTGCCGGGCGACCGCGCTGACCGCGTCGTAGACCTCGGCCTCGACGAAGTCCACGGCCGCGCCGGCCCGTGCGGCGATGCGTCGCGCCTGCGCCAGTGACGCCGGCGAGAAGTCCAGCCCGGTCATCTGGGCGCCGAGCCGGGCCAGCGAGACCGTGTCGGTGCCGATGTGGCACTGCAGGTGCAGCCCGCGAAGGCCGGCGATGTCACCCAGCCTCGGCTGGTCGAAACGGACCACGTCGCTGATGAACGAGGGATCGGCCGCGAAGCGGTCGACCGAGTAGTCGGGTGATGCCGCGTGTGCCGGGGCACGCTCGTCCCAGCCGGCCCGATTCAACGTTCGATAGTCCTCCACCACCGCACTGTCCCACGGCAGATCTGGTCACGGCTCAGGGCCCGGCACCGCTGGCGGCGGGCGAGCCGAAAATGTCAGTGCCATGGCCTAGCGTCGGTTCATGGAGCAGCACCGCGCACCGTCAGGTCGTGCGGCGGGCGCGCCGATCCTGCTGCTGTGTGAGGTAGATGGATGTGGTGACCAAGGTACGGGCGATGACCAGCCACCAGATTTCCGAGCGGCCGCCGCTGCGGGTGGAACCCGGTCAGCGCGTGCACGTCGGCGAACGAGACACGAAATGGCCTGCCTTCGTCTTCGTCACCGCCGACGACGGGGCCGGATGGGTGCCGTCGCGGTACCTTGACGCCGAATCCGGGGACGCCGAATCCGGGGACGCCACGGCGGTAGTGCCCTACGACACCAGGGAGCTACCGACGACCGCGGGCGAGGCGCTGACCGTGCTGGTCCGCGACGATCTCAGCGGGTGGGTCTGGGTCCAAAACGCCGCCGGCCGCCAGGGCTGGGTACCCAACGACTCGGTCGAGCCACTGTCCGACGGTTGAGCACCGCCAGGAGCGACGGCGTTGCGGGAGCGCCAACGCTGCAGGGGTGGCGGCGCTGCGGGGGAGCGGCGGCGCTGCGGAAAGCGGGCGGCGCTGCGGAAAGCGGGCGGCGCTGTGGAAAGCGGGCGGCGCTGTGGAAAGGGGGCGGCGCTGTGGAAAGGGGGCGGCGCTGTGTTCTACCCAACCTGGCAGGTTGACACGTCCGCGACCCGGAAGCAGCGTGGAATTCTGCGGGCTACTGGTGGCAGCGACGGAGGGCAGCCGGGCCACTGCCGGCGGTCACTGGCAGCCGCGCTTGGAGCGACCGTGCTTCATGTCCGCCTCAATCTGATCACCGCAGATCCGCTTCGGCTGGGTGACGCCATCAAGTACATCGAGGCCGAGGTCCGGCCGGCGGTCGAGGGCCAGGTAGGCAATCTTGGGATGTCATTGCAGGTGAACTCGGAACTTGGGGTGGCGATACTCGAGTCGTTCTGGGTGTCGGGCGATGCGCTGCGCGACAGCGAGAAGATAGTCGCGCCGAGCCGCCGCGAAGCCGTACGGCGCGCCGCGGGCACGGTCACGGTCGAGCGCTACCGGGTTCCCATCTTCGAGCAGGAGGCACCCAGCCGCAGCGGGGCGGGAGTCCGGTTGACGCGGATGGACACCGAGCCGTCAAAGCTCGAGGACGCGATCGAAGCCTTCGGTGACACGGCCGTGCCGTGGCTGGCCGATACCGATGGTTTCTGCAGCGCGCTCTTGTTCACCGACAGCAGCTCGGGACGCATGATCAGCGAGACCGTGTGGCGGGACCCGCAGGCGCTGGCCGCGAGCCGGAGTGCTGCCGCCGCGATCCGAGTCGATGCGGTCGCCGCGATCCGAGTCGATGCGGTCGCCGCGACGGGCTGCGTGATCCGGGCTGTCGAGGAGTACAGCCTGGTGTTCAGTTCCGCGCGCAAGGCCTGACCGGCCCGGCCGCGTGCGCCGGGGACGACGGCTGTCCCGCGACGCCCCGGGTGACCCGCCGCGGCCGTGGGCCGCCGCCAAGTCCGGTAGTAACGTTCCTGCCATGCACACCGACCTGGATTACCGCGCCCACCTGGCCAGGGAGTCTGCTCGCTTCGCGGAGGTGGTTCGCCGGACCCCGCCGGACGCGCGGGTTCCCACGTGCCCGGACTGGAACGCCGACGATCTGCTGTGGCATCTCGCGGAGGTGCAGTGGTTCTGGGGCACGGTCGTGCGCGAACGCATCACCGGGCCGCAGGCGGAGAAGCTCAAGCCGCAGCGCCCGGCCGACCGGGCGGGCCTGTTGGCGTTCTACGACCGCGCGAGCCGCGATCTCGGGGAGATCCTCGCCGCGACGCCGCCAGGCACCGCCGCCTGGACGTGGTCGCCGGAGCAGACGACCGGCTTCATCCGGCGCCGCCAGACCCACGAGGCGCTGATCCACCGCATCGACGCCGAGCTGACCGCGGGCGAGCGGACCCCTGCGGACCCGGACCTGAGCGCCGACGGAGTCGACGAGGCGCTGCGCGTCATGTACGGCGCCACGCCGCCCCCGTGGGGCACGTTCACGCCCGATCACGCGAAGACCCTGCGGCTGCATGCCAGCGACACCGGCGACTCGTGGTTCGTCACGGTCGGGTGGTTCGAAGGCACCGACCCCGACGATGGCACCTCCTACAGCGAACCCCACATCCGCACCGCCGACGCCGACGCCGACACACAGCCCGCCGCGGTGGTCCGTGCCGACGCCGCCGACCTCGACTGCTGGCTGTGGCGCCGGCCGCCCGCCGGGACGGTCGTGCGCTACGGCGGCCAGGACGCGCTCGACGGCTTCGAGTCGGTCATCGCGCCCGGCATCAGCTAGGCTGATCGCCTATTTGGCGGCGCTGCGGCGACGGCAGTGCTTCCCACCAGCGTTGCCGCAGGTCGCGGACGGCGTCAGAGACGACGTCGCCGTGCACCCGCAGCCGGGCAAGACCGCCGTCGGGGATGACGTCGACGCGAACGTGGGTGGCGGCGCGCGGGCTGTCGATCAGGAACCGGTGCCTGGTGTCCGGTTGCACCCTGGTGCGCGGCACGACCTCCCACCACGACTGCGCCACCGTGGGATCGGCGCTGCGCTCGTCGGCGGCACGTACCTCGACCCCGCCGGGCGCGTTGCCGACGAAGTACGAGGTGTCGATCTCCACCTGGCGCAGCCTGCCCGCGGCGCCGAGCCGGAGGGTGACGTAGTCGTTGCCCGCCCCCCGCCTGCGGGCGTTCTCCCAGCCCTCACTCATGCTCCGCGCCGGGCCGGGCAGGATGAGGTGGCCGGCGCTCGAGTAAAAATCGTCGGAGCAGCCCACCACCCGCCCGCCGTTCTCGATCGCCGCGAGGTCAATGGTTCCGGTCATGAACCGGGGGTCGGGCAGCACCTCACCGTGCACGCGGAGACGGGCCACGCCGCCGTCGGGATAGATCGACAGCCGGACGTGCGTCCACCGCTGCCGGTCTTCGACGGCGTAGGCATTGGCCCTGTCGCCCTGGGCGCTCGTCCGCTCGACGAGGGTCTCCCAGTCAAGCTCGGCGAGTTCGGCCGGCGAGGGGTAGCCCTCGGCTCCGGCGGCCTCGACAGATATCTGCGGCGGGTAGTTGCCGCGAAAGAACGCCGTGTCCACCACCAC
>DATFVJ010000273.1:0-4538 GCA_035260365.1 Streptosporangiaceae bacterium | reverse complement strand
CCTGGTCGGCGCGGGCGCCGCCGAGGGCGCGATGGACGCGGGCAACATGCTCAAGCCCGCCCTCGCCCGTGGCGAGCTGCGCTGCATCGGCGCCACCACCCTCGACGAGTACCGCAAGCACGTCGAGAAGGACGCCGCGCTCGAGCGCCGCTTCCAGCCGGTGGTCGTCGAGCCGCTTCTTGAGCTCGCCGACCTTGTTCAGGCTCGCCTTCTCGCGCGCCCACCTGGCACTGAGCGCGGTGAGCTGCTCCTGCCGGTCGGCCAGATCGCGGCGCAGCCGCTCGAGCCTGGCCTTGCTCGCGGGATCGTCCTCCCTGGTGAGCGCCATTTCCTCCATCTTCATCCGGTCGACGGCGCGCTGCAGTTCGTCGATCTCGACCGGTCGTGAGTCGATCTCCATGCGCAGCCGCGACGCGGCCTCGTCGATGAGGTCGATGGCCTTGTCCGGGAGGAACCGGCCCGTGATGTACCGGTCGGAAAGGGCCGCGGCGGCGATCAGCGCGGCATCGGAGATCTGCACCTGGTGGTGCGCCTCGTACCGGCCCTTCAGCCCGCGCAGAATCGCGATCGTGTCCTCGACGGAGGGCTCGCCCACGTACACCTGCTGGAAGCGGCGTTCGAGCGCAGCGTCCTTCTCGATCCGCTCGCGGTACTCGTCCAGGGTGGTGGCGCCCACCATGCGAAGCTCGCCGCGCGCGAGCATGGGCTTGAGCATGTTGCCCGCGTCCATCGCGCCCTCGGCTGCGCCGGCTCCCACGACCGTGTGCAGCTCGTCGATGAACGTGATGACGCTGCCGTCGCTGTCCTTGATCTCGCCGAGCACGGCCTTCAGCCGTTCCTCGAACTCGCCGCGGTACTTGGCGCCGGCCACCATCGCGCCGAGGTCAAGCGCGACGAGCCGCTTGCCGCGCAGCGACTCGGGCACGTCACCGGCGACGATCCGCTGGGCCAGGGCCTCGACGACGGCCGTCTTGCCGACCCCCGGCTCGCCGATGAGCACGGGGTTGTTCTTCGTCCGGCGGGAAAGCACCTGGATGACGCGGCGGATCTCGGCGTCCCGGCCGATGACCGGATCGAGCTTCCCGTCGCGGGCGCCCGCGGTCAGGTCGACGCCGTACTTCTCGAGCGCCTGGTAGGTGCCTTCCGGATCCTCCGAGGTGACGCGGGCGCTCCCGCGCACCTTCTCGAACGCGCCGAGCAACCGGTCCGGGCCAGCGCCGAAGCGGCGCAGCAGAGCGGCGACGTCACCGCCGTCCGCGGCCAGCCCGACGAGGAGGTGCTCGGTCGACACGTATTCGTCGCGCAACTCGCGAGCACGCTGCTCGGCGGTGTTGAGCACGGTGGCAAGCTGCCGCGACAGGCCGGGAACACTGACCGTCTGCCCAGCGGCCCGGGGCAGCCTGGCGAGTATCTCCTCGGCCTCGCGCCGCACGTCGGCCGGGTCCGCGCCGATGCCGCGAAGCAGCGGTGCGGCCGTGCCACCCGACTGCTCGATGAGCGTCACGAGCAGGTGCGCCGGGTCGACGTGCGGATGGCCGTCAGTGGTGGCGCGCCGCGCCGCGGCCGAGAGCGCTTCCTGGCTCTTGCGCGTCAGTTTCTCATCCATCACTTATTTCCTGATTCAGTTGTCGTCTGCTACTCCGTGGGACGACTCGGTTACCCCGTGGGACGGGTCGTTCCGGTCCGGTGGACCGGAACGAGCTCAGCCCCTTCGGTCGCGGCGCGTCGCAGCCCGGCGAGCCGGGCCGCGACAGCGCGGGTGGATTCAAGCTCCGCCCGCACCTGCGCGATCTCCCCCTGCAGTTCCGCCGCCAGCAGCCGGAGCTTCCTCAGCTCATGCTCGAGTTCGAGGATCCGCTTGATACCGGACAGGTTCACGCCCTCCTCCTGTGAGAGCCGCTGGACCTCACGAAGCAGCAGGATGTCGCGCATCGAATAGCGGCGGCCTCGGCCGGCCGCGCGCCCTGGTGAGACCAGCCCCATCCGGTCGTAGCTGCGGAGGGTCTGCGGGTGCAGCCCGGACAGCTGCGCGGCGACCGAGATGACGTAGACCGGGGTGTCGTCGGACAGGCCGAAAGGGTTCATGGTCATCTCAGCTTCCGCGCGCCCGCTGCAGCAGGTCGTCCCGTGGGCTGCCGCCGCCCAGCGCCTGCTGGAACTGCTCGAGCGCCTCGGCGGCCTTGCCGTCCACCTTCTGCGGCACCGCCACCTCGACCGTGACGAGCAGGTCACCGTTGGTTCCGTCGCTTCTGCGCGTGCCCCGGCCGCGCACGCGCAGGGTGCGGCCGTTCGGCGTGCCTGGCGGAATGCGCACCGTGACGGGAACGCCGTTGTGCGTCGGCACCTTGATCTCGGCGCCGAGAACCGCCTCGGGGAACGTGATGGGGACGGTGATCGTCAGGTTGTCACCGGACCGGCCGAAGATCGCATGAGGTGTCACCCGCACCTGGACATACAGGTCGCCAGCCGGCCCGCCGCGCTCGCCCGGCGCGCCCTTCCCCTTCAGCCGGATCCGCTGGCCATCCTTAACGCCTGCGGGGATGCGCGCCTGGAGGGTGCGGGTGCTCATCGCCCGGCCGCTGCCGGAACATGCCGGGCACGGGTCATCCACGATGAGCCCGCGGCCGCGGCATTCCTTGCACGGCTCGGAGATGCCGAAGCTGCCGAGGTTCTTGCTGGCCTGGCCCGATCCCGCACAGGACGGGCACACCCTGGGCACCGTGCCGGATTTGGCGCCGGTGCCGTGGCAGGTCGGGCAGGGGGCCTCGCTGGTGAGCCGCAGCGGAACGGTGACGCCGTCCACCGCGTCACCGAACGAGAGCGTGGCCTCGGTCTCCACGTCGGCTCCGCGGCGCGGGCGTTGCTGAGTGCCACCGCCCCGCCCGCCGAACATGCCGCCGAGCAGGTCGCCGAGCCGGCCGCCGGTCCCCTGCGTGCCGAACAGGTCGCCGAGATCGAAGCCGAAACCGCCGCCACCCGGACCGCCCGGGGTGCCGACGCGGAAGCGGTCCGCGCCGAACAGCGTCCGCGCCTCGTCGTACTCCTTGCGCCGCTTCTCGTCCGACAGGACGTTGTACGCCTCGGAGATCTCCTTGAAGCGCTCCTCCGACTTGCTGTCACCCTTGTTGGCGTCCGGATGATACTTGCGGGCCAGCTTTCTGTATGACTGCTTGATCTCGGCAGCGCTGGCGGTCTTCGCCACACCGAGGACCTTGTAGTAGTCCTTCTCGAGAAAATCCTTCGTGCTCACGGCCTGTTCTCATCCGTTTCCCGCGACATCAGCTGCCGCGATCCTGCGGCGTCTCCGGCTCCTGCTGGGCCGGCGTGTGGTGCTCGTCCGCCGGGTCGCCTGGCGTCCCGTCGGACGGTCCTGCGCCGTACTCGCCGCCAGGCTCGGCGACCGCCACCCGCGCCGGGCGCAGGATCCGGGCGCCCACCTTGTATCCGGGCTGAAGGATCTGCACGCAGGTCGGCTCGCTGACGTCACTGGAGTACGAGTGCATCAGCGCCTCGTGCACGTTCGGGTCGAACGGCTCGCCGTTTTCGCCGTACCGCACCAGCCCCAGCTTGCCCGCGGCCGCCTCGATGGATTCGGCCACGGACTTGAAACCGCCCGACAGCTCACCGTGCTCCCTGGCCCGGCCGATGTTGTCCAGGATCGGCAGCAGTTCGACGAGAACGTTGGCCAGGGCCTGCTCGCGGACTGCGACCCGGTCCCGCTCCACCCGCTTGCGGTAGTTCGCGTACTCCGCCTGCAGACGCTGCAGGTCAGCGGTGCGCTCTGCCAGCTGCGCGGAGCGCTCTGCCAGCTGCGCGGTGCGCTCTGCGAGCTGCGCCGAGCGGTCGGCCAGCTGAGCGGTACGCTCGGCGAGTTGCGCCGCCGCGTCATCTCCGCCGGCCGCGTGCCGGGGGACATGCCGGCCCCGGTCGGGGGCCTGGGCCGTTTCGTCCGCGCGATCCTGCTGTGCGGGCTCGCGTACCTTGCCGGTTACTGGGTCGATACGCCGCCGGTCACGGATGACCGGCCGCGCATCGGTTTCGTCAGGTGACGTCATCAGGCAGCCCCTGAGTCTCGCTTGTCCTTGCCCTCGTCCACGATCTCGGCGTCGACGACCTCGTCCTCACCGGCACCCGGTGCCTGCTGGCCGCTGTCACCCGCGGCGGCCCCGCTGTCCTGCGCATTCTGCGCGCTCTGCGACTGGGCGTAGATCGCCGTGCCCATCTTCTGGCTGACCTGAGCGGTCTTCTCCGAAGCCGCCTTGATCGCCTCGATGTCGGTGCCCTTGAGGGCTTCCTTGAGTTCCTTGACCGCGTCCTCGACCTCGGTCTTGATGTCGCCCGGGATCTTCTCCGCGTTCTCGGCGAGGAACTTCTCGGTCGTGTAGGCCAGCGTGTCTCCCTGGTTGCGGGCCTCCGCTTCCTCGCGGCGCTGCCGGTCCTCCTCGGCGAACTTCTCCGCCTCGGCCATCATCCGCTGGATGTCTTCCTTGGGCAGGGCCGAGCCGCCGGAGATGGTGACCGACTGCTCCTTGCCGGTA
>DATFVJ010000272.1:0-15867 GCA_035260365.1 Streptosporangiaceae bacterium | reverse complement strand
ACATCAGCAGGAACTGCACCCGGGGCAGTTCGATCAGCGGGACCTGCCACGCCCAGCCGCGGTCGGGATCGGCGTAGAAGTGGAACTCGTCCATCACGACCAGGCCCGCGTCGGCCTGCGCACCGTCCCGCAACGCGATGTTGGCCAGGATCTCGGCGGTGCAGCAGATGATCGGGGCACTCGCGTTGACGCTCGCGTCGCCGGTCATCATGCCGACGTTCGACGGGCCGAACATGTCACAAAGCGCGAAGAACTTCTCCGACACGAGCGCCTTGATCGGCGCGGTGTAGAAGGTGCGCCGGCCGCTGGCGAGCGCCGCGAAATGCGCGCCCGCGGCCACCAGGCTCTTACCGGATCCCGTCGGCGTGCCCAGGATTACGTTCGCCCCCGAGACGATCTCGATGAGGGCTTCCTCCTGATGCGGGTAAAGGGCGAACCCCTGCCGCTTCGCCCAGCCGGCGAAGGCGTCGAATACGGAGTCGGTGTCGGGTTGCGCTGGCAGCAGTGCGGTGAGCGTCATGGCTGCTCCATCGTGCCCCATCCGCCCGCCACCGCCAAAAGCGGCGCAGAATCCGGCGCACAGGACCGGCGCCCAATGTCGAGCCCAGCGCCGATGCCCAGCGCCGGCGCCAAAGGCTGGCGCCGGCCGGCCATGGATCCCGCGCCGCCGCTGGGTCGGCTCACTGCTTGCAGCCGTCGCGGCGCGCCAGGGCCGGCCGCGGTCGGACGCAGCCGGGTGCGCCACCCCGCTCCGCGGCGACGCCGCCGGAAACGTGGAGCCACGCACGGGTGCGCGTCTGCTTCACCGCCACGTCGATCGGGCGGAAGCTGGCCGGGTCGATCAGACCGCAGCCGTGGCGGACCACGGTCTGATGGACGTATCCGGAAACGACGAGCGCGAGTTCCGCACCGGTCACGGCCAGAGCGGTCTTCGCCGGTGCGGCGTCAAGGAGCCGGAACAGGTGCACGACCGTCTCTCCGGCCAGGCCGTTGGCGTCGCGGTGGACCTGGCCGGCGTGCATGGCCATGCGCAGCTGTATCGCGGCGGCTGGGCAGGAGAGCCGGTTGTGACAGCGGACCCCGGCGCGGATCAGGTCGGCCAGTGGATGGATGAGGGTCGCGGTCGGAACGTGCGGGCTGACGACCACAAGGACGCCGTCGCCGCGATCTTCGTGGTGGCAACTGCGCCAGCCGATGCCCGCGTCGCAGAAGGACTGCGGCAAGATCCGGTAGAGGGCGTCGCGCAGGTAGAGCTGGACCAGGTCGTCCCGGCCAGGGCCACCGAAGTTCGCGATATCGACCGCGAGCACGTCCCGGTGGAACGATCGTGGTGCCTGGTAACGGCGCGGCTCGTATGAGCAGGTCACCTGGGGTTCCTTTCTGGTGGCGGCCGCGTGCGCGGGTGCACGAGGACGGTCCGGGGCCGCAGGCAGGAGGCGGCGAAGGCAGCGGGTTCCGGGGTCGCCCGGGCTGGCCCTGCTTCGGCCGGCCGCCGCAGGCTGGCGGCGACGGCCGCGCCCGTCCGGCCGACTTTGTCACCGCAACAGATACGCGGCCCGGCGGCGCCGTGCGCGCGGTCCCGATGACCCGGGACGAATCCGCATGACGTCGCCGCTGTACCAGGCGCTTTCGCCGCGAAGCACGCGCTCGGGGCCCGCGCCTGTCCCACCGCGTCCCTTGTCATCTTGAAACGTCCGCATTTCCCGCGCCGTCCGCGCCGCACCCGGTAAGGCTGTATTGCCCTGGGGCCGACCACAATGCGGGGGGGTCCGGGGGGTCGCCCCCGGGCTAACAGGGTCCCCCGCATCAATGGATGCCGCAGCCGCGGCAGCCCGTTAGGGCTGCGCCGCCCCGGGGGGCCGACCCCCCGGGATCCCCCGCATCAATGGATGCCGCAGCCGCGGCAGCCGTTAGGGCTGCGCCGCCCCGGGGGGCCGACCCCCCGGGATCCCCCCCGCATCAATGGATGCCGCATCCGCGGCAGCCGTTAAGACATCTAGGGGGAACGAATCTGTGGATAACTGCGCTTGTGCACGCTCATCCACACGCGCAGCGGCACTCGCTGTTTGCCGTGGGCGAATGCAATTGCACCTGCACTCCCCATCCGTCGTGCTCGATTTGCGCGCGGCGGACGAGGATCTGGCGAGTCGCCATACTGGGATCACAGCTTCCCCATGGGTCGCGAATGTGCACGTCAGAGCGCATGCAACAGATCAGTAGTGCGCATAGTTTCCCGATAGATCGTGCATGCCGGATTTCACCGTACGAGTCGTGACACGCTACGCTCTTCGCTCACGCAGGTCTCACAGGAAACTCCGAGACCACAGCGCACAGACGCAGTTTGTGAAGATCGCTGCACGCCGGTCCTGGCCTCGGCGGGAAGCGTAAGAGCGCTTGCGCTTCAAGGTGAGATAGCACTTACCTTTCGCTCCGGCCACACCATGAACACGACTTTGTCCTAAACGGCCCGGTACAAAATTGGGCAATCCGGAACTATCCGCCAGAAGGCTCAGGATCCGCATGGCGGCGGCGCACCCCGGCCGCGACCCCGCAGGGAAAGGAGAGCTTATGCCCGAGCAGATGACTCTCGCGCCGCCGGGGCCGGCCTTTCGCCGGCCGCCACGGTCAGGGCGGCCAGGCCGCTGCGGCCACGTCAGCGGCATGACAGGGGACAAGCACGGAAGAACCGGGGAAGATGAACAGCGATCGCGCGGCAATGGCGTGCCAGAGTTTCGCTGAACGGCTCCGCAGGCTCCGCCAGGAGGCCGGTCAGCCATCGCTGTATATGCTGCGCCGCTTGTCAGAACGGCTGGCCGTGCCCGCGAACGGGCAGCCGGTGCTCACCGAGAGCACCACGCACGACATCCTGGCCGGCAAGCGCCGCAAGCTGCCAAGCTGGGCGTGGGTCGCCGCGTACGTACGGGCCTGCCACGCCGCCAGGGAGCAGACCGGGCTGGATCCCGTCGCGCTCGGCAGCGTCGAGCACTGGCACCAGATATGGGCGGCCGCGTACGACGCCTGCCAGCCCGGTGCCCATGCCGGCCGCGACGACCCGGCCGACCGTCACCTCGCCGGCCGCGACCCGGCCGGTACTCCCCTGGCCGACCCTCCCCCGGCCAGCCCTCCCCTGCCCGGCCGCGACCTGGCCAGCACCGGCTCGGTCGGCACCGGCCGGGCCAGCCCCGATCCGGAGAACTGGCCGCACCTGGGCGACGGCTCACCCGAATACGTCAGCGAGTTCGGCCCCGCAGCGCAGCGCACCGAAACCCTCAACCGTTACCTGCGCAGCTTCGGGCGGCCAGGTGGCCGGCTGCTTGCCCGGGCCGAGGGCGGCGACCCGGCAGCCGCTTACCGGCTTGGCGTCCTGCTGGCCTGTTGTGGCCGTCCGCACGAGGGCCTCGCCTGGCTCGAGCAGGCCGCACGCGGGGGGATCGGCGACGCGGCCCGCCTGTGCTCTCGCCATGATCGCGACGCCGCCGCGGACGCCGCGTACCGGCTCGGCGCCGACAGCGAAATGGCGGGCGACATGGAGGCCGCGCTCGTCTACTACGAGCACGCCGCCAACTGCGATCATGCCGAGGCCGCCTACCGAGCCGGTGTCATCCTGACCAACGCCGGCGATCCCTGGACGGCGGGTTACTGGCTCGGCAAGGCCGCCAGCCGCGGCCACCCCGACGCGGACCAGCATCTCGACGACATCTACGACCAGGTCCGCGGCGACATGAACACCCCGCCGTAGCCCGCGCCGGGCCCGGACGCCGCAACTGACCGCACCGCAGGAGGACAGCCTGAGCCGTGAGTGGTCAGGCTTGACCGGCCTCTATCGTCTCGCGCAACGCCGCACGCATTACCTTGCCGAGCGAGTTCTTCGGCAAGCTAGCCACGATCTTCACCTGGTCCGGCCAGTTCTCGAAGGTGACCTGTTCACGCTCCAGGTACGCCCGCACATCCTCGATCTTCGGCGGCTCACCGTCGGGCACCACGACCGCGCATACCTCGTCGGCGCTCGGCACCTGCGGATCGGTATACCCGATGAGGACGACTTCGCGAACAGCCGGGTGCCGCAGCAGCACGGCCT
Organism: Streptosporangiaceae bacterium; assembly: GCA_035260365.1. Classification (GTDB taxonomy): domain Bacteria; phylum Actinomycetota; class Actinomycetes; order Streptosporangiales; family Streptosporangiaceae; genus DATFVJ01. The sequence goes on along the minus strand of DATFVJ010000272.1, from coordinate 11,789 downwards.
CGATCTCCGACGTCGGCACCTTGTTCCCGGTCGCGCGGGTGATCAGGTCCGCGCGCCGGCCGGTGATCCTGATGCCCGCCGCGCCGTCGTCACGGGCCATGTCACCGGTGTCGAACCAGCCGTCGGCGTCCACGCTCGCGGCGTAGACCTCCGGCTGGCCGAGATAGCCGAGACATAACGACGCACCGCGGACGAGCAGGCGGCCGAGCGGTGATCCGGGTTCGGCATCGATGCGTGCCTGCATCCACGGCATCGGCCGGCCGTCGCTGTGCGCCGCCCAGTCCGGCGGATCCTCCGGCCGGGTCGTGGTGCAGCCGCCGGTCTCCGTCATCCCCCAGCAGGCGTAGAGCGGCAGGCCGAACACCTCACGAGCGTCCGCGACCATCTGCGGCGGGATCGGCGCGGAACTCGAGCTGAACAGCCGCAGGCTGCCGGTCGGTCGTGGCGACTTCCGCTGCCCGGCCAGCAGCGCGGTCATATACGACGGCGCCGCGTGGACGTAGGTGATCCCGTGCGCGGCGATCATGTCGAGCAGCAGCTCCATGTCGTCGTTGGTGTCGTGCATGACGCACGTGGCACCGAGCATGATCGGCGCGAAAACGGCGTGCATGCCCCCGGCCACGTGGGTCAGGTACTGGGGGATCGACACAACCTCGTCGGCGTCGAGCCCGAAGGGGACCGACATCGACCTGGCCGCCGCGTAGATGGTGTTGTGGCTGTGCACCACCCCCTTCGGCTGGCCGGTCGTGCCCGACGTGAACACGAGCAGCGCCGGATCGTCCGGGCCGAGTGGCGCGGCTGGCCGGTGGCGGTCCTCCCACGGGGTCTGGACGAAGAACTCGCCGAAGTCGATGGCGCCGGTGCGCGCCGCGTCGCCGATCACGACCCGGTGCTCGAGGGTGGGCGGCGCGATCTGCGCGAGGAGCGCGCCGTAGTCGACGCCGCAGAAGGAATCCACGGTCACGCAGACCTTCGCCCGGCTGGTCCTGAGCACATGACCTGCCTCGCGACCGGCCAGCGCCGGCTGTGCGGGCGCCGCCACCGCTCCGACCCGCGCGCAGGCCAGATACAGCGGGGCGAGCGTCCACAGGTTCGGCAGGTACGGCACGACCACGTCGCCGCGGCCGACTCCGAGCTCGGTCAGCGCGCCGGCGAACCGCGCCGCCATCGTGGCCAGGTCCGCGTAGGTCAGTGTCCGGGCGAGCTTGCCGTTCTCGTAGCCGATGACCGCTCGGTGGCCGGGGCGGCTTCGCGCCGCGTCCGCGAGGTCATCGAGGAACGTCGTGTCCCGCCACCATCCCGCGGCGCGGTACTTCGCGGCCAGCGCCGGTCCGGGCGCCGCCAGCGTATCCCACATTTTTTCCACCCTCCCGAACCCATCGTGGACATGCGCCCGCGAGGAACATATGCGATCAGTACGTGCGGTGGTACCCCCCCTCCGCTGCGGTCATTACCAAATCCCCAGCAACCACGCTGCTGCCCCTAAAGCGGGCCATCCCGGGCAGGCGGCGGGGTCGCCAGCGCCGTTGCACAACGTTGACAAGGCCGACCGGCCAGACATTAGCCTTGTCGTCCATGACAGAGCCGTGCCGTCCATGAGAGCCGGCCGGCCCGGGGCCTTTTCGCTGCGCAAGGTGCCCGCGCCGCTGCGCCATCGGGACTTCGCGCTGCTGTGGTCCGGGCAGAGCGTCTCCATGGCCGGTGACGGGATCTTCATCGTGGCGCTCGCCCTCGAGACGTTGCGCGTCGACAACAGCCCCACCGCGCTGTCGCTGGTACTGGCGGCACGGATCGTGCCGACGGTCTGCCTCCTGCTGCTCGGCGGGGTCGTGGTCGACCGGATCCCCCGGCGCCTGGCCATGCTCACGTCCGACGCGGTGCGCGGGCTCGCCGTGGCCACGATCGCCGCGGGAAGCGCCGCCGGCGGCGTGCATCTGTGGGCGCTGCTCGTCATGTCGGTGATCTTCGGGGTCGGGGACGCGTTCTTCGCGCCCGCGTCCGTCGCGATCGTCCCCGAGCTGTTACCCGCCGACCTCCTCGTGCAGGGCAGCGCCCTCACCACGACAAGCCAGCAAGTGGCCAGGATGCTGGCCGGCCCCGCGCTCGGCGGCGTGATCGTCGCCTCGCAGGGGCTGGCCTGGGCGTTCGCGCTCGACGCCGCGAGCTTCGCGGTCAGCGCGGCGTGCCTGTTGCTCATGACGAGCCGCCCGCGCCAGGCGCCTTCCGGGCGTTCCATCATCGCCGACGCGCGTGAGGGCCTGCGGTACTGCCGGTCACAGCGGTGGCTCTGGGCGACCATGGTGGCCGCCGGGATCGCGAACTTCGCCGCCTTCTCGCCGCTGTCCGTGCTCGTACCGCTGCTCGTGCGGGGTGTCCTGCACGGCGGGCCGCTGGTGCTCGGGCTGGTCGTCGCGGCCGCGGGTGTGGGCGGGGCCGTTGCCTCCCTCGTCGCGGGGCATGCGGGCGCGCCGAGGCGCCGCGTCACCGCCATGTGGCTGGGCTGGGGCGCGGCTGGCGTCTGCGTCGCGGGCCTCGGACTCGCGCCATGGGCCTGGGTCGCCGGTCTTCTCGTGGCCGTCGTCTGGGGCCTGCTCATGTACGGCAACGTGCTCTGGCATCCACTCATGCAGGAGCGCGTCCCTGCCCATCTGCTCGGCCGCGCGGCGTCGGTCGACTGGCTCGTGTCCTTCGTCGGCAGCCCGCTCGGAATCGTCGCCGCCGGGATCGTGGCGGGCACGATCGGGACGCGGGCCACCTTCGTCGCGGGCGGCGGCCTGGCCGCGCTGATGACGCTTGTGCTCCTGCTGCCTGGTGTCCGCGACCCGGAGCAGCGCGGTGACGCACCGGTGTCTTCGCCGGCCGCCGCGGACGGCGTACCTGGAGAGCGCGAAAAAGCCGCGGACGGCGTACCTGGAGAGCGCGAGGAAAAGGCGATCAGCGATGCACGGCACGAGTAGCCGGGATGGTTCCATGACGGCGGGCGTCCAGGTCTTCGATCACGCCGGACAACTGCCCGCGGCCAGTTGGGACGCGCTGTTGAGCCCGGACGACATCTTCCTGTCCTCGCGGATGCTGCGGGTGTCGGAGGCGACCAACGGCGTCGCGATGAACTACCTGACCACGTGGAGCGCGGACGCGCTCACCGGCGGGCTCGCTACCGCGTGGGTGGAGCGGAGTGCGCCCTGGCTGATGGGCCGCCCGGACACCCTGCTCGAACACTGCGCGAGCGAGGGCCTGCCGGGTGCGGCGGACTGCCGCGCCGCCCTGCCCGCGGACCTGACCGGCGCGCTGCTGCCCAGCCTGGTGTGCGGCGGGCGGCACCTCGGCCGGACGCGCACGCTCGTGCGCGGCGCGCGGGCCGGGGCAGCGGACGACATCGATCACCTGGTGGCGGCGGCGGAGCGGCTCGCGTGGGCAGGCGGCGCCAGGTCCGCCGCCTTTCTCTACGTGGACGAGCGGGACGTCGCGTTGCGGCGGGTGCTGGCCAGGCGCGGTTACCTGAGCTACACGTCGGGCCGGTACAGCTGGCTGCCGGTGCCCGCCGACGGGTTCGCCGGTTACCTGGGACGGTTCTCCTCGCACCGCAGAACGCGCATCCTGGCCGAGCGCAGGCGGCTGCGCGCGGCCGGGGCCGAGGTGCGGATCGAGCCGCTGAGCGACGCGCTGCTACCGCCGCTGGCCGAGCTCGAGACTTCGCTGCTCGCGAAGTACGGCCTGCGCGGGTCGCCGGCCAAGTCCGAGTCGATTTTCGCCCGCATCCTGCGCGAATGCGGCACCGACGCACTCGTCTGCACGGCCCGCCGGACGGACCGCCTGTGCGGTTTCGCGCTGATCCTGGCGCGCGGCGACCAGTGGCACGCCTACCGGGGCGGGTTCGACTACGCGGTCCAGGGCGGGCTGCCGGTGTACTTCGAGGTGGCCTTCTACCATCTGGTCGAGGCCGCGGCGGCCGCCGGCGTCACCGCGATCCACTACGGCACGGGCAGCGCGCCCACCAAGCGATCGCGTGGCTGCGCCGGAACCGATCAATACGCTTTCGTCTTGCCTGCTGACGCCCCTGGCGGTGCGCAATTAGCCAGTTCAGCGTGAATGCTGAGCAGTTCGCCGGACGTCTGCCGGTCGAGCGCCTTGACGTAGGTCAGGCGCGGATGAAGGTCACATCCGCGCGACACCTTGGTTTCCTCGGCCGCGTACGAGTAGTAGATCTGCCGTGCTCCCGACCGAATGGCAAGCTCGATCGCACGGTAGAAACAGACCTCGAAGTACAGTGGAAGCTTGCGCTGCCATGTGTAGTCGAATCCAGCGTCGCGCGAGTACAGCGTATTATTAACCTGAATAAATGCGGCGAATGCGCGCAGCGCGCCGTCCGAGCGTGCGGTGATCACCTGTGCGGCCTTACCGTATTCCTCAATCACCGCATGGTGCAGTACGCGGGCCATCTCGGTCGGGTGTGTCTCGTGCCCATATTTGTGGTAGAGCTGCGCTTCAAGCGGGAGCGTCTCCTCGCTCAGGTCACGGGTCAGTTTTTCAAGGCCGATCTCGACACCCGCCCGCGCTATCTTGTTCCGCTCCCATCTGACGTTCCTGCGCCGGCTCCAGCTCAGGCCGGCGACATAATCTTCGAATGTCAGCGGCACACGGAGTATTGAAACATTGAGGGTCGGCCCGAACTCCACGTATCCGCGCTCATGCAGGACACCACGCAGCGGCCGTTCTTCCGCCGGCACGTACAGGCACGCGACGCTGCGCAGCCCCTCCCCCCGCGCCATCGTCTCCACACCGTCGAGGACTTCACCGAGCGCGCGCCTGGCCACTCCCGCCGGCAAGGCCGGATCGACCCGCAGCCGCGTGGTACCACCGCGAAGCGCGCCCAGATAGGCGTTGGGCATGAGCGACCGTAGCGTCTTTTTCGTACTCGATGTCTGTGGAACCTTCCGCTTCTCCAGGAGGTTGGAGAGCACCGTGTCGATACGCATGAACGGCCAGAACGCGGCATCGTCCACGATGAGGCCCCACGCCGCCGCCACCGCCGGCGGGCCATTGTCGGGCAGGCAGACCACGCTGAACGGGCGGGCTATGCCGACCTCCTCGTCCATCGTGAGCCATTGCGGCGAATGATAGAGGTCATCGGGATCATGCAGCGCACCGTATCCGTATTCCAGCGCGTTCCCGATCGCGTTGAGGCGGAGCGATTTCATCCAGGCATCCGGTAGTCACTGACGGGCACGGGCGGAACCACGGTCATTCACCGTATGACACACGTGCGCCGCCCGCCCTGTCAACCACGGCCGCGCTGACGCGGCCGCCGCGCGCTGCCCAGGGCCGGGCGGGCGAGCGGCGGCGGCGCGAGGCAACCGGCGCCGGGCGCACCGCGGTGGCGCCGGGGCCGGGCCTGGCGCGGTGCGGCCCGTTTTGCAAGCTCATCCCGGCGGGGTGATGCCGGCCGTTGCTCGCCGCGGTTGATTTGACCCGCACGTACCGCGACGCCGCACCATGAAGGGGCGTTATGGAAGGCAACGATGCTGGGCGGATGGATCAAGGGTGCGCGGGCGGCCTCGCTTTCCGCCGCGACAGCGGTGGGCGGGGGATCGGTCGCGCCCGGCCAGGCCGCGCGGCCGCCGTGTGGCCGCGGCGGGCTCTGCTGGTCGCCGCGATCCTCGCCGCGGGTTGTCTCGCCGCCGGATGCGGGCAGAGCGGCACGGTCAAGAACGCGATCGGCAGCCTTTCTGCCAGCAGCCGGCCGCCTGCGCCGAGCGCCGCGACCGCACCTGCGACCCCGTCTGGGACAGGTCCCGGGCAGCCGTCTTCCGCGCCGGCATCTCCGACCAGCGCCCCGCAGCCGACGCCTACGACAGCGGCGCCATCGGCCCAGGTCACGACCGCGCAGCCCACGGTTACGGCGGCGACCGCGAGCCCGGCGGCCAGCGGGACTTCGCCCGGAATCTGGTGGCTGTGGGCCGCGCTCGCCGCGCTTGTCCTTATCGGCCTCGTCACCTGGATCGTCCGCGCGAGAGGCCGGCGCCGCAGCGCCGCGGCAGGCTGGCACGCCCAGGTGATCGATGCCTACGCGAAGGGTGCCGCGCTGCAGGACGCGATGAGCGCGGCGCAGTCGGCGACCGCGCGCTCCGGCGCGGACGCCGACGTGCGCTGGTCGGACATCCAGCGCCGGGCGGACGACCTCAGCCAGACGCTGTACGCGATGCGCGAGGCGGCCCCGGGCGAAGCGGCCCGCGCCACCGTCTTGGACGTGCTTGCCTCCTTGCAGGCGGCGCGGTCCGCCATGGACGCCGAACGCGTCCCTGGGGGCGCCGGCGACGGCCAGGCCGAGGTGGTCAGGCAACGCTTGGCCGCGTTCGAAACGTCCTTGCGGGCGCTCCGGGCCCCCAGCGACCGTTCGCCGTGAGGCGGCACACGGGCGGCGGGTCCGGCTACGCGGTCCAGGGCGGGCAGCGTGCGGCAGCCACGGGCCTGTGCCAGGGTGCGGGCGCGCCACCCGCGGAGTCGTGATGGATCGTTGGGAACCACCGGGTCGATGCACCGGCGCGTGACCGCTCGGCGGGTCGGCTAGGGCTGCGCGCGATTCTCGCCGGCCTGGCCGACGAGGCCGAGTCCCTTCTCCGCCGCCCAGGCGGCGATCTGGGTACGCGAGGTGAACCCCAGCTTGGCGAGGATGTTGGCGACGTGCCTGGCCGCCGTGGCCGGGCTGATGAACAGCGCCTCCGCGATGGCTTTGTTGCTCCGGCCGGCGGCCACGAGCGCGACGATCTGGCGCTCCCGCGGCGTCAGCGTACCCGGAGGTGCCGCGGCCGCACGGTACCGCGCCGCCGTGACGTCGGCCGGGTCGCGGGTGGCACCGCTGTCCCCCGCGGCACCATCGGCGCGGCCGGTGTCCGGGGGCCCGTCAAGGGCGAGCGCGACCGCGGCGTCGCCCGTGATCGCGAGGCCCTGCGCCCACAACCGCGCGACGGCCGGTTCCCCGAGGCTGCGGGCGGGCGCCAGGTACCGCTCCGCCCGCGCGCCAGCGAGCGGAGGCAGACCCGCCGCATCGCGCAATGCGGCCGCGGCGGCGGCGAGCTTGACGGCCCGGTCCGGCCGGCCCTCAAGGACCGCCAGGGCGGCGAACGCCTCGAGTCCCCTGGCCACGCCGATGCGTGCGCCCGTGGAACGGCTCAGCCGGATGCTCTCGGCGAGATGTTCGCGCGCCGGGGCGATCTCACCCTGGTCAAGGGCCACCCGGCCCAGGCCCGCCAGGCAGCGCGCGATCTCGGGCCTGGAGTCGATCTCGCGCAGGATCGGCAGGGCCGCCAGGTAGCTGTCGTGCGCGTCGCCGGGGTCACCGCGCAGCCTGGCCAGGTCGCCAAGGCCGAGCAACGCCCGCGCGGCACCCCACTGGTGGTCGATGCGGCGCATGACGCAGATCGAGTCCTGCGCGAGTTGCTGCGCCTCGCGCAGCCTGCCGCGCAGCCCGGCGTCCGCGGCGCGCGTGCCGAGCGCGTATCCCTCGTTCCACCCGTCACCGGCCGCCCGGGCGATCGCCACCGCTTCGTCCGCGAGGCACGCCGCTTCGTCCGTTCGCCCCATGTGCAGAGCCACCTCGCTGAGCAGGTTCAGCCCGGCCGCCGTCCAGAACGTGTCCCCCGCGCCGCGGCACAGCGCCAGGCCCTCCTGCGCCCAGGCTTGCGCGCGGGCAGGATCGCTGGACAGGGCGAGCTGCGCACGCCCGACCAGTGCGGCGCCCCGGACGCCTCGGGGCACGCCCGGCGTGTCGAGAGCGAGAAACGCGCCCATCCACTCACCGCCCTCGGCGAACGAGCCACGCACGAGCCAGCACGGCCGGACCCCGGTGCAGATCCGCAGTCCGGTCTCCGCGTCGCCCGCCGCAAGACAGCGGCTCAGCACCTGCCACACGTTGCCCGCGTCGATGTCGTACCGGCGGAACACGTCGACCCTGGCCGACCACGGCGCCTGGATCTGCGCCATCCCGATCGCCAGGTTGTGCTCGACCACGCCGAGCGTGTAGTCGCGCAGCCCGAGCTGCATGGCCGCGGACTCGCCCGCACGCGCCAGCCGAGCCGCCGCGTACTCGCGGATGGTGTCGAGCAGCCGGTAGCGCGCCTGGCCGAGCACTTCCGGCTCGAGCACCACCAGTGACTTGTCCACGAGCGCGGCGATCAGGTCGAGCATGTCCGCGGCCGGGAGGTCGCCGTCCGAGCACACCTGCTCCGCCATCTCGAGCGAGAAGCCGGCGAAGACCGACAGCCGCCGCAGCAGCAGCTGTTCACGGGTGGTGAGCAGCTCGTGGCTCCAGTCGATCGTGGCGCGGAGGGTGCGCTGACGCGGCGGGGCGGTCCGGTCGCCCGTGGTCAGCAACCCGAAGCGGTCGGCCAGCCGCGCCGCGATCTGCTCCACGGACAGCACGCGGACCCAGGCGGCGGCAAGCTCGATCGCCAGCGGCATGCCATCGAGCGCGCGGCAGAGCGCGCCCGCGGGCGCGGCGTTCGCCGGGCCGATGGCGAATCCGGGCAAAGCCGCCGCGGCCCGGTCGGCGAACAGGCGGATCGCCTCGTAACCGCAGGGGTCGGCGGGCGCCGCGACCGGGTCAGCGGGCGGGACGGACAGCGGCTGGACCTGCCAGACGGTCTCCGCCGCGACGCGCAGCGGCTCGCGCGTCGTCGTGATCAGCCGCAGCCCCGGCGAGCTGGCCAGCAGCCGCTCGCAGACGCGGGCGCACGCATCGATCAGATGTTCACAATTGTCGAGGGCAAGGAGCAGGCGGCGTGGTTTGAGCGCGTCGGCCAGCGTCTCGATCAGCGGCCGTCCCCGTTCTTCGTCGACGCCGATAACCGACGCCACCCGTGAGACGACCAAATCGGGCTGCCGAAGATCAGCGAGCTCGATAAACCACACGCCGTCGGGAAATTCGCCCGCGAGCCCGGCCAGGATACGCAGGGCCAGCCGTGTCTTACCGATGCCGCCAGGCCCACAGAGAGTAAGCGCCCGCGTCACAGCCAAGAACCGGCGCAGCTCATCGAGCTCATGTGCACGGCCGATGAAGCTATTCGGTTCCTGGGGTAGATTGGTCCGAATCTGTTCTACGGTCATTTTTAGTAGCCCGCCGTATCGCCCACCCACGCCAGTGCAGTGTCTCACCTTTGGTGGTGATTCGCCCACGGCACCCGGCGGACGCCGCTCAACCGGAATCTGCCCACGCCAGGCGCGCCGGGTGCGTGGGCGGTGCGGACAGCGCGCAAGCCGCGCACGGGGTACCCGGATTCAGCGCCGCTGACCCGCGCGCGACAATTGGTCTACCAGGCCCCGAGCTGGAAGGACACTCAGATGGCAATGCCGGATCAGTCAGGCGGAGTGCGGACTGTTGCCGTGATCGGCACCGGGATCATGGGTTCCGCGATGGCCAAGAACCTGCTTGCCGCCGGATTCCGCACCATCGTGTGGGACCGCTCGCCCGCCGCGACGCAGCCGCTGGCGCAAGCGGGCGCCGCCGCGGCCGGCTCGCCCGGTGCGGCCGTGCGGGACGCGGACGTGGTGATCACCATGCTGGCCACCGCGGACGCGGTGAACTCGGTCATCTTCGGCCAGGGCGCCATCGACGGGTTCGCGGCGAATTCCATCTGGGCCCAAATGGCGACGATCGGGGTGGACCAAACCCTCGAAGTCGCCGGCCGGGTCGCGGCCCTGCGGCCCGATGTCATGTTCGTCGACGCACCGGTCTCCGGCACCAAGGGGCCGGCCGAGCGCGGCGAGCTCGAAATCCTCGCGTCCGGCCCCGACCAGGCCGCAGTGGCGCTTGGCCCGGTGTTCTCCGCCATTGGCCGCAAAACGGTCTGGCTCGGCGAAGCGGGCCGGGGCAGCAGGATGAAGATGGTCACCAACGCCTACCTGGCCATCCTGATCGAGGCGGTCGCCGAGGCCGCGGAACTCGCCGACCGCCTCGGCGTCAGCCATGGGCAGTTTGCCGAGGTCATTTCCGGCGGCCCGCTCGCGGCGCCAACCGCGCTCGCCAAGCTGCGCAAGATTGATGAGCACGACTTCGCGCCGGAGTTCCCGCTCGAATGGGCATTGAAGGACGTCGACCTGGCGATCGAGGCCGCGCACGGCGATAGGCTTCCGCTGCTGACCGCGCTTTCCTCGCAATGGCATGCCGCCGTTCGGGAGGGGCACGGGCGCGAGGACGTGAGTGCCGCCCGGCTGGCCCTGGGTGACCAATCCTGAGCCGCGCTCGGGTGGCGCTCAGCAGGGCGGATGGCTGACGGGCCGGCCACGATCAGGGAAGACAGCGCACCGGCCGGGCGGTAACGTCCCCGGCCGCCTCGTCACGGCCCTCGACGGCGGAGAACACACCTACGACAGAATCGCCGAGCTGTACTTCGCTGATCAGGCCGCTCTCATGGCGGCGTTCGGCTCGCCAGAAGGCAAAGCCACCGCGGCCGACTACCAGCAGATCGCCCCGCCAGGATCGAGGATGTTCGTCGATGTCCTCGACAGCTGACGAGCCCGCCGCCGCCGCACCGGCGGCGCGGTACACCGGCGGCAGGGTACGCGGTGAGCGGAAGAGCGCGTGTCGCGGCCCCGCAATGGCGGCTAACCGCGCCGGGCATGGCATCATTGACTGCGATGAGTAAGACACATTCTCCCCGCTTCCCTGTCACCGTTACGCGCCTTCCGGTCACGCGCTGCCAGATTTGCAAGCGCACCTTTGCGTACCGCCCCGGCCAGGCCAGTTCGGTCCTGACCGAGCATTATCGCCGTGCGCATCCAGAAGCCCTCAGCGTCTCGTCCCAGTAACGGCCCGGGCCGGATCCGCCGGGCCGCGGCATGCGATCGCGGGCCGCAGGGCCCGCGGCGTGAGCGGGCCGCCGCCGGTGAAGGTGTACAGGCGCGGGTCGGACAGCACGGCGGCCATCTCGTCGGGGTGTCCGGCGAGCAGCGGCAGCAGCACCAGCCGGCTGGTATCGATGGATTCTGGGCCGACGGCCACCCGCCCATTGTGGCCGGCACCCGGCCATAGACTCGGCGACCGTGACGGATGAAACCTGCCCCCCGGGGCCAGCACGGCCGGATCTGGCCGCGCCGGCGGCGAAGCGGATACCGGCGCGGCGCTCCCAGCACGGTGACACGACGGCCGACCCGTACGCGTGGCTGGCCGACTCTTCCGACCCGGACACGATCGCGTACCTGCAGGCGGAGAACGCCTACACCGACGCGGCAACGGCCCACCTGGCGGGCTTGCGTGCGACGGTGCTCACCGAGATCAAGGGCCGCATCAAGCAGACGGACCTGTCGGTTCCGGTCCGCGAGGAGGGCTGGTGGTACTACTCGCGGACCGTCGAGGGCCAGCAGTATCCGATACGCTGCCGCAGCGCCGTCGGGCCAGGCGAGACGCTCCCGCCGCAACCGGACGACGGCGCGCCGCTGCCCGGTGAGCAGGTGCTGCTCGATGACAATGAGGCCGCCGCCGGATCTGGATTCTTCGCCGTCGGCACGTTCGACGTCAGCCCGGGCGGCGGGCTGCTCGCGTATTCGACCGATTTCCGCGGCGACGAGCGCTACACCCTGCGGGTCAAGGATCTGACGACCGGTGAGTTGCTGCCCGACGAGATCCCCGGCGTGTTCTACGGCAGCGCGTGGTCGGCTGACGCCGCTGCCCTCTTCTACGTCACCGTCGACGAGGCGTGGCGGCCCTACCGGGTGTGGCGGCACACGATCGGTACCCCGGCCGCCGCGGACGTGATCGTGTTCGAGGAGGCCGACCGGCGGTTTTCCGTCGCGGT
>DATFVJ010000271.1:0-19729 GCA_035260365.1 Streptosporangiaceae bacterium | reverse complement strand
CCCGCTCAAAATGAGCGGGCTCCGTTGCGGCTCGTACATGTCGGCGCACCGCAGGTACTCCGAAGGCTGTCATCCCGCTCAAAATGAGCGGGCTCCGTTGCGGCACCTCATCCCAGCCGCCGTCCGTGGAGTCCATCTCGGCGTCATCCCGCTCAAAATGAGCGGGCTCCGTTGCGGCAATAAGACTCTTGTCTACGTGCGCAAGCAGCCTGAACGTCATCCCGCTCAAAATGAGCGGGCTCCGTTGCGGCGACGTTGCTCAGACCGAAGGTGATCCGCTGCCCGAAGTCATCCCGCTCAAAATGAGCGGGCTCCGTTGCGGCGCCGTGGCAGCGCGAGGTTGATCCGTCAGGTTATGCGTCAGCCCGCTCAAAATGAGCGGGCTCCGTTGCGGCGAGAACCTGAGCCACCGTCTCATACACATAGGAACCGGGTCATCCCGCTCAAAATGAGCGGGCTCCGTTGCGGCTCCCAGTAGTCCTGCACGCCGGTGGCCGGGGTGGCGGTCATCCCGCTCAAAATGAGCGGGCTCCGTTGCGGCTGATTATAGGCCGGGGCATCACGTCGGCATCTTCGGCGTCATCCCGCTCAAAATGAGCGGGCTCCGTTGCGGCGACGGTGGCCGAGGTAGCGGTGTTGCTGCGAGTTAGCGAGGTCATCCCGCTCAAAATGAGCGGGCTCCGTTGCGGCGCGTTGTACCGGATCATCGCCGTGGCGCGGGCGATGGTCATCCCGCTCAAAATGAGCGGGCTCCGTTGCGGCGGCCCGTATCGCTCCCATTGCGGCACCCTGAGTGAGATGTCATCCCGCTCAAAATGAGCGGGCTCCGTTGCGGCGTGGCCCCCGAGCTGTACACGGTGCTCAGCAGAATCCGTCATCCCGCTCAAAATGAGCGGGCTCCGTTGCGGCAGTTCAGGTAGTCGCTCAGCGGCCTGCCGGTGATGGCCTGTCATCCCGCTCAAAATGAGCGGGCTCCGTTGCGGCCCGTCGTAGACGACGGACACGTCGTACGGCCCGCCTGGTCATCCCGCTCAAAATGAGCGGGCTCCGTTGCGGCTGCACTACGTGTGGACTGGCCTGCATGCGATCGCGGGTCATCCCGCTCAGAATGAGCGGGCTCCGTTGCGGCCGTGTAGTAGGGCATGAACAGGTCCTACTCGCCGGACGGTCATCCCGCTCAGAATGAGCGGGCTCCGTTGCGGCTCCAGCTCGACGCGGATGCGCTGCCGCTGAAGTTCCCGGCGTCATCCCGCTCAGAATGAGCGGGCTCCGTTGCGGCGTGATCATCGGCATGCTGTGCCTGGCGCGCACCTGGCCCTCATCCCGCTCAGAATGAGCGGGCTCCGTTGCGGCGCAGATGCCGGGCGTACTGGCGCAGCTCGTAGTTGGCTGCTTCGGGTCATCCCGCTCAGAATGAGCGGGCTCCGTTGCGGGTTCAACGTGGCCGGGGCGTTCAACTCGCCGACGCGGCGTCGGCGACGAATATGGTTCGGATAATCAGCATGGTATGATTTTCTGCATGGCTATCCCGGTGCATCACCGCCCGCACATCCGGACCGCTGTCCTGCGTGCCCGGGGAACGGTAACCATCCCGCAGGATGTACGGGACCGGCTAGACTTGGCCGAGGGTGACCAGTTCGTGGTGACGGTCGAGGACGACAGGATCGTCCTGACCCCCACCTCGGTCATCCCCGACGACCAGGCATGGTTCTGGACACCAGAGTGGCAGGCTGGGGAGGCCGAGGCCGACGAGGCCGCCGCACGCGGCGAGCGGGGCGCGGTGTTCGGCAGCGGCGAGGAGTTCCTTGCCTTCCTCGACGAGAACATGATGCCCGGCCGGTAGCGTGCCGACGTTCGAGTGGCAGGCGCTGTTTGACCGGGAGTGGCGTGCTCTGAGCGCTGAGCGGCAGCGTGCATTCCGGGACGCGATCGCGGCATTCGTGGATGATCTTCATGAGGGGACCGGGTTCCGCAAGAGCCTGCGGGTGAAGAAGATGCAGGGCCGAGAAGACGTGTGGGAGATGACCTGGGCACCTGATGGCAGGGCGACCTTCCACTTCGGGACCCCGGTAGCCGAAGGCCAGCCGCACATCGTCTGGCGCCGCATCGGAACCCACAAGATCTTCACCCGCCCGTGAGCCGCTCACCAGCAGCAAGAACTCCGAGCCTCTGACCGGGCTGGCCAGATACCAGGCCGCGCCGCCGAGGGCAAGAGCAGCCCTGGGCAAAGAATGTCAGAGTCCGATGTTCGGCTTACCGGCACCGTTCGGCCCGAGGAACCCCGTCACCCGCCCGGGCAGCATTTCAAAGGTCAGGCGGTCCACTGCCACGGCCGACCCGTAACGCTTGGTCAGGCCCCTGGCCTCGATCATGTATCCCCTCCCAGTCGCCGACCCGCCGTCACGCGATGCGCCTGGCGTTCAGGGGGGCGGGCGGGGGTGTAGAACTGGGCGACGATCCGCTCGACGACGGCGTCGCCGGGGTTTTGCTCGTGCTCCAGCCGCCTGTTCTGCGGCAAGGACAGCGGCAACTGCGACAGCAGCTCGATGTCGCTGCCCGCTGGAAGCTCGCCGCGCCCAGCGGCGCGGGACACGATCGTGCGCAGGCAGCCGGTGAGCATCCCGACCAGGCCGCGGTGCCACGCTCTGCGCAGTTTCGGGTTCGTGGCGATCTCGCCGCTGACGGCCGCCATGGCCAGCGACGCCTCGTGGCGCAAGCGCAATATCGCCCGCAGGAACGCCCCGCACGTCACGACAGGCCCCGGAGCCAGCGGCTTCCTGCTGGACAAACGCGCTGCCTGACGAGAATCTCGCCGACGTCCGGTCGTCGTCGCAGGCGACGCACTGCTCGCGCCGAGCGTTACCCGGCGCCAGACCGGTCTGGTGGCGGTCACCTGAGCGTGGCGGGTGCGGCGAAGTGGCTGCCCTCAGGGCCGGCCACCACGGCCTGCCTCAGCGCGCTTCCCCTGATCAGCTTCTGCCACGGCAGGAACCAGATCGTCCAGCCGTCGCCCCACGTCCCCCGCACCGGGCTGCCGACGACGGTGACCGGCTCGCCGCGGTGGGCGTGGTCGTAGTACCAGGCGGCGTGGTCCGGCGCGAGGTTCACGCAACCGTGGCTGACGTTGCTGACACCCTGCTCGCCAACCGACCACGGCGCGCTGTGGACGTAGTCTCCGCTCCAGGTGAACCGGACCGAATCGTAGACGAGGACGTTGTAGTAGCCGGGATCGCCGGGGCAGACACCGAAGCTGCACGAGTTCATGTCCACCGGGTTGCCCTTCTCGATCGTCAGATATTGGCCGTCCGGAGTGTCATCGCCCGGCTGGCCGGTGCTGATCGGCCAGTCGAAGCTCAATCTGCCGTTGACCCACACCTTCATGCGGTGGCTGCTCGCGCTCGCGACGGTCACGAGCGACGCACCGATGGTGAACCGCCGCACCAGATCGGCGGCCCCGTACACGCCGTTCGCGCCGCGTACGCCGGCCAGATGGGCGGTGAAGCGCACCCGGTCGTACGCCGGCCAGTACGTCCTCGGCCGGAACCACACGGTCTTGTCGTCCAGCCAGTACCAGGCCCCGGCGACCGGCTTGCTGCTGCGGAGGTCGAAGGACCGCTCCACGCCGGCCTTGTCACGAATCGGCTGGCTGAAGGTCACCATGACGGGCATGCCGACACCCACCGTCTCACCCGGCGACATGTCGAGCGACGCGGTGAAGGTCCGCGAGGGCGCGGACGTGCGGAACGTCGCGTACTGCGTGTCCGTGCGGCCGCGCGGGCCGGCCGCTGTCGCGGTCACGTCGTAGGTTTGCGGCGAGGCGAGCGCCCACGTGCTGTGCCAGGTCCTGCCGCCGGAACCGAGATTGCCCGCGACCTCGTGGCCGCGGGTGTCCCTGACGGTAACGCCGGTCAGGCGCCCCCCGGAGGCGCTGACCTCGACGCCCAGATCGGGCCGGTCGTCGACGCTGCCCTGGCCCGGGCTGATCGTGACCTTCGTGACCGTCGCGGCCCGCGCGGGCGCGCGCACGGCGGCCCGGCCGCTCTGACAGGCCGTGACCGTGACCGACGACGCGGCCAGGATGGCCGCCGGAGCCAGCCAGGCCGTGCGCCGGCTGCCCCGCTTCGCCACTGTGGTGACGCTCCCCCGCATGCTCGACCTCCCCCAGGCGGCACGTCACAGTCATTCCCGCAGTAGCTGCGAGATAACTCTTAGTAACGGGATATTGGGAAATAGCCCGCTCGTTTTGGTTCTGAGCTGTCGGTTGGGTTTCTGGCTGCCGGTTGTGCGATAGCCCTCGGCCCAGCGAGGCCCCAGCGAGGCGCGGTCGCGCCCGGCGAGCACCGATCGCGGGAGTATCTGGGGCTGGTGGGACCAGTGTGGCGGCCTGGAGTGCGGCCGCTGGGCTGCGCGGCGCGCCGGACGCGCGGTTGGCCAGGCATTCCATGATCCCGGTCAAATGGGCGAAGCATTCGCGACAAAAATACCGCGATCACGAGAGCCGGGCCGCCGGGCGGGGATCGGGACCCCGGATGGGCACGCGCGGGAATGGGCACGCGCGGGAATGGGCACGCGGGAATGGGCGCGCACGGGAATGGGCGCGCACGGGAATGGGCGCGGAACGCGGAAAACGCAGCGCGGGGAGTAATCGGTCAGTGTGCGTAGACGCCGCGGTAATACTCGAACACGAACCCGATCGAGGACAGCACCACGAACAGCATCCCGATCAGGAAGAGCCACCAGCCGACCGCGAACCCGAACGCTGCCACCGCCGCGGCCAGACCCGTGATCAGCGGCCACCAGCTGTGCGGGCTGAAGAACCCGATCTCGCCCGCGCCCTCGCTGATGTCGGCCTCTGGGTTGTCCTCGGGCCTGCGCCGCGGCAGCCTGCGCCCGGTGAACAGCACGTAAAAGCCGGTAAGGAAGGCCAGGCCGACGGAGATGCCGAGCGCGGTCGTCCCGGTCGGGTCGTAGGACGTGAACCAGTAGATCACGTCGACAACGGCGAAGAACGCCGCGCTGAACAGGAACAGGAGGCCTTCGACCTTCATCGGTTACCTCGCTACTCGAGTACCTGATGAGCCCGGCCGGCGGGCTGCACGGGACGACCCGTACGAACGTGCGAGTGGTGCAGATCGAACGCGGGCCGCTCGGAACGGATCCGCGGGATCCGGGTGAAGTTGTGCCGGGGTGGCGGGCAACTCGTGGCCCACTCCAGCGAGTTGCCGAACCCCCACGGGTCGTCCACAGTGACCTTCTCGCCGTGCCGCGAGGTGATGTACACGTTCCACAGGAAGATCAGCGTGGACGCGCCGAGGACGAACGAGCCGATCGAGGAGATCATGTTCAGCGTGGTGAACCCGGCGTTCGCCGGGTACACCGCGTAGCGCCGCGGCATCCCCATCACGCCGAGCCAGTGCTGCACGAGGAAGGTGACGTGGAAGCCGATGAACAGCGTCCAGAAGTGCCACTTGCCGAGCGTCTCGTTCAGCATCTTGCCGGTCATCTTCGGCCACCAGAAGTAGAAGCCGGCGAACATGGCGAACACGACCGTGCCGAACAGCACGTAGTGGAAGTGCGCCACCACGAAGTAGGAGTCGCTGACCGCGAAGTCCAGCGGCGGGGAGGCGAGGATGACACCGGTCAGGCCGCCGAACAGGAACGTCACGAGGAACCCGAGCGCGAACAGCATCGAGGTCTCGAACGTCAACTGGCCGCGCCAGATCGTGCCGGTCCAGTTGAAGAACTTCACCCCGGTCGGGATCGCGATCAGGAAGGTCATGAACGAGAAGAAGGGCAGCAGCACCGCGCCGGTGGTGAACATGTGGTGCGCCCACACGGTCATCGACAGCCCGGCGATCGCGACCGTCGCGCCCACCATGCCCTTGTACCCGAACAGCGGCTTGCGGCTGAACACGGGCAGCACCTCGGTGACGATCCCAAAAAATGGGATCGCGACGATGTACACCTCGGGATGGCCGAAGAACCAGAACAGGTGCTGCCAGAGGATCGCGCCGCCGTTGGCCGAGTCGAACACCCGCGCGCCGAGCTTGCGGTCGATCTCCAGCACCAGCAGCGCCGCGGCGAGCACCGGGAACGCCAGCAGCACCATCATGCTGGTGAGCAGGATGTTCCAGGTGAAGATCGGCATCCGGAACATGGTCATGCCCGGGGCGCGCATGCAGAAGATCGTGGTGATGAAGTTGACCCCGCCGAGGATCGTGCCCAGCCCGGACAGCACCAGGCCCATGGTCCACATGTCGCCGCCGATGCCCGGCGAGTACACCGCGCTGGTCAGCGGCGAGTAGGCGTACCAGCCGAACGCGGCCGCCCCGCCCGGCGCGATGAAGCTGAACAGCAGCATCAGCCCGCCGAACAGGAAGAAGTAGTAGCTCAGCAGGTTCATCCGGGGGAACGCCACATCGGGCGAGCCGATCTGCAGCGGCACCAGTTCGTTCGCGAACCCGATGAACAGGGGCGTCGCGAACAGCAGCAGCATGATCGTGCCGTGCATCGTGAACAGCTGGTTGTACTGCTGGTCGGACACCACGTGCTGATTCGGGCGGAGCAGCTGCGCCCGCATGATCATCGCCATCACGCCGGCGCAGAGGAAGAAGAAGAACGAGGTGATCAGGTACAGGTGACCGATCACCTTGTGGTCGGTCGAGGACAGCCAGGCGGCGAGCACGGAGCCCTTCCGCGTAGGCAGCTCCTCCTCGACTCTCGGGACCGGCTGCTGGATCGTCGTCACTGGACACTCCCGGCTGCTGCCTGCTGAGCTGCCTGCTGAGCGGAGATGAATTGCTGGAACTGCTGCTGGCTGACGACCTTCACGGAGAACAGCATCTCACTGTGGTACAGGCCGCACAGCTCAGAGCACTCACCGCGGAACGTACCCATCGCCGTCGTGGTGATATCGAAATGATTCGGATGACCTGGGACCACATCCCGCTTGAACAGGAAGGCCGGCACCCAGAACGAGTGGATCACGTCGGGCGAGGTCAGGTTGAACCGGACCGTCTCGCCGACCGGCAGCACGAGCGTCGGGTCCCTGGTCGGTGTCCCGATGATCTGCACGTTCCCGAGGTCGGGGTACTGGAACTCCCAGCTCCACTGGAACCCGGTGACGTTGACGACCACGTTGGGATGCGGTGAAAGCGCGTCGATGCTGTTCTCGTCGCGCGCGGTGAAGTAGAAGAGCGCCGCGACCATGATGAACGGCACGACCGTGTAGAGCACCTCGATCGGCAGGTTGTAGCGCACCTGCGGCGGCAGTTCGTCGGAGCGCTTCCGGTAGAAGATCACCGTCCAGATGATCAGGCCCCACACGACGGCCCCGACTGCCCACGCCGCCACCCACGAGCCCTGCCACAGGGTCAGCGTTATCTTGCCCTGCGAGGTGATCGGCTTCGGCATGCCGAGCCGGGTGAACGCGTTCGAGGTGCAGCCGGCCAGGCTGGTGAGCAACGGGGCGAGGAGGGCGGCCCGGGTGACCAGGCGCCGCCCGATCATGGGCCGCCTCCGGCTGTCTGCCGCCCGGCGCGGCGCCGCCCTGCGCCTCGGGCGCGGTGCCACCTGGCGCCTCCCGCGCAGGGGCTGATGGGTGGGACTCACAAAGCGAAAGGGTACCGGGCCGGCCCTCGGCGGCTTCGGCGGCCCCCCGGATGGCTGAAGCCGCGCAAGCGCCCAGCTAATGTCGTCATCGTGGCCTATCTGGACGCCGCGTCGAGCGAGCCGCTGCATCCGGCGGCGCTGGCCGCCCTCCTCGCCGCGCTCGACGACGGCTGGGCCGATCCCGCCCGGCTGCACGGCGATGGGCGGCGCGCCGCGCTGCTGCTCGACCAGGCGAGGCAACGAGTGGCGGCGGTGCTCGGCGGCCGGCCGGACGAGCTTTCCTTCACCGGTTCTGGGACGCAGGCGGTGCACCTGGCGGTGCTCGGGACCGTGGCGGCGCGGCGGCGGCCCGGCCGGCCCGGCGTTCATCTGGTCGCGAGCGCGGTCGAGCACTCCAGCGTGCTGCACGCCGTCGGCCAGTGCGAACGCGATGGCGCCGAGGTCACGATCGTCGGCGTCAACCAGCAGGGCCGGGTCGACGCCGCCGAGTTCGCTGCCGCGCTGCGGCATCCCGCGCCCGCGGGACAAACCCGCGCCGCGCGGCCGCGCGGCACGGTGCTCGCCTGCGTGCAGTCGGCCAACCCCGAGGTGGGGACGATCCAGCCGGTCCAGGACGTAGCCAGCGCATGCCGTGATGTATCGATACCGTTGCTTGTCGACGCGGCGGCGTCAGCGGGCCGGATGCCCATCCCCGGCGGCTGGTCGCTGCTCACCGCGAGCGCGCACAAGTGGGGCGGACCGGCCGGGATCGGCGTGCTGGCCGTGCGCAAGGGCACCAGGTGGCGCAGCCCGCTGCCGGACGACGACCGCGAGAGCCGCCGGGTGCCCGGATACCCGAACGTGCCCGCCGCGCTCGCCGCCGCGGCCGGCCTCGAGGCCATTGATACCGAACGGCTCACGCGGGAAACCGCGCTCCGCGCTCTCACCGGCCGGCTCCGCGGCCGCATTCCTGAGGTCGTGCCCGATACCGTGGTGTACGGTGACCCTGTTCAGAGGCTGCCACATATTGTTACCTTCACATGTCTCTACGTAAACGGTGAGGCGCTGGTGACGGAACTTGACCGGGCCGGGTTCGGTGTGTCGTCAGGAAGCGCGTGCACGGCCGATTCCCTCCAGCCGAGCCATGTGCTCGAGGCGATGGGCGTGGTTACGCACGGGAACGTCCGGGTATCGCTTCCCCGTGCGACCACCGAGGACACGATCGAGCGTTTCCTCGCCGTGCTCCCTGGCATCGTCGCGGGCCTGCGCGGCACCGCTGATCCGGCGGTGAGCGCGTGAGCAGGCCACGACAGCCGGCGGCGGCCGTCCCGGCCCTGACGATCGACGCGCTCGGCCGCAAATGCCCGATCCCGATCATCATGCTGGCGGAGCAGATCAGGGACGTGCCGCTTGGCGCGCTGATCGCGGTGCTCGCCGACGATCCCGCGGCGCGGACCGACGTGCCCGCCTGGTGCGAGATGAAGTCACACGAGTTCGTCGTCGAGCAGGCGCTCCCGCGTGGCTGGGCGTTCGTGGTCCGCCGCTGCTACTGACGCACCCGCGCACCGCCCAGGGTCCGGTCTGTACCCGCGTCCGGTTATGCCGATGGCCCGCACGGCGCCGTCACTGGCGCCTTGGGCCATAGTCTGCCTGAGACAGCCCCTTGATCGGCAAACATCTGCCTGAATCAGTCCATGATCCGCAACTGTGTCATTCTGCCTGCACTATGTGCAGGCAGAATGACACAGAAACGGATCTTGAGGGCGCCGGGCTTGATTTCAAGATCAAGGTCTGTGCGGCGGCCTCCGTTTCGCGCCGAACTTGCCGCGATCATGGATCCGGGCGGGACGGGCGGCTGGCGCGGAAGCGGCCCGCGAACCGGGGATCGCTCTCCCACCAGGGCCGGTCGCCCGCGCCGCCGTCCGGCGGGCCAGCCGCCGGTTCACCCGTCTGATCGTCGGCTTGGCCCGGTGGTGCGGCCGTCGCGCTGGCGCCGGGTTCCGCGCCGGTCAGCGCCGCGTCGCGGGCGTCTAGTTCCGCGTCGATCACCGCCGCCTCGGCCTCGTCCTCCCTGATCATCTGGATCAGCATGGCGGCGAGGAACGGCAGGCCGACGAGGTCGCCGAGGATCCACAGTGCCCCGCCGCCGAGCACCTGGTCGGTGCGCAGGTTCGGGCCCCAGGGCCGGGCCAGCGCGTGGTAGTACGGTCCCGCGATGAGGTGCTGGTCGGCGATGACGGCGATGCCGAGAAAGGCATCGAACACGACCTCGGCGCCGGTGATCCACAAGGACGCCAGATACGGGTACTCCTTCGGTACCGGATCCACCCGCAGCAGCGTCCAGAAGAACAGGAAACCCGGCGCGATCAGCGCCAGGTAGGTGACTTCGCGGACCAGGTCGCTGTGGAACGCGGCGGCGTACCAGCCGGTGAAGTACAGCAGGAACGGTGTCGCGATCAGCGCGACGGCGGTGATCAGCGGGAACGTGAGGATGCGCGCGGCCCGGCTGCGGATCGCCGCCTCGGTGCGCCTGCCCAGTGGCGCGGGCAGCGCGGCGACTGCGAGGGTGAGCGGGCGCCCGAGGGCGAGGAACAGGGGCACGAGCAACAGCAGCAGGATCGTCTGCACGGCGCGCGCCCAGAACAGGATGTCCTGGTATACGCCGAGCCACGACATCGTCGCGATGACAAGCAGCCCGAGGCCGAGGCCCGCGGCGAAGAACCGGCTCACCGGCCACGGCTGGCCGGCCAGCCGCAGGCGGCGCACCGCGGCCAGGTAGCAGCCGGCCGCGAGCAACGCGACGACCAGCACGGGGAGGTCGAGCGTCCACGAGGTGAACGCCCGCGCCAGGGTCAGCTCCGGCGGGCCGTGGTACCCGGCGATCAGCGGCGCGGCAGCGGGCAGCGCGGCGAGGGACGGCACACGGCCACGCTACAACCGCCCCCCGGCCGCCGCGGCGACCCCGGTACCCGGCGCGGGCCGCACCACATGCACGCCGAGTGAGCGGTTCACGTCGTCCTCTACGGGATCAGAGGTGTGCGGCGATCTCCGCGGTGGCGCCGTCACCGTACGCGGACGCGAACCGCGTGAGCAGCGACTCGCGCTGCAGTTCGTACTCCTGCGGGCCGACCGTCTCGAGCGCGTGCACCGCGATCATGTTGCCGAGCTGGGCGGAGCGCTCGAGTGACAGGCCCCACGCCAGGGCGGACAGGAAGCCCGCGCGGAACGCGTCGCCCCCGCCGGTGGGATCGGCCGGCCGCTCGACCTGAACCGCGGGAATGGCGACGGACGGCTCATCGGCGCGGTCGATACGCGCGCCCTTCGGGCCCATCGTCGTCACCCGGGTCTTGACCCGCGACAGCACCTCGTCGTGTGACCAGCCCGTCTTCTGCTCGGTCAGCGCCGTCTCGTATTCGTTCGTGAACAGGTAGAAGGCGCCGTCCACGAGTTCGCGGATCTCGGCGCCGTCCATCCTCGCGAGTTGCTGCGACGGATCGGCGGCGAACGGGATCCCCCGCTCACGGCATTCGGCGGTGTGCCGCAGCATCGCCTCGGGGTCGTTCGGGCTGATCACGACCAGATCGAGGCCGCCGAGCCGGTCCGCCACCGGGCCGAGCTCGATGTTGCGGGCCTCGCTCATCGCGCCGGCGTAGAACGACGCGATCTGGTTCTGGTCGACGTCGGTGGTGCACAGGAATCTCGCGGTGTGCCGAAGCTCGGACACGTGCACCGAGGCCGTGTCCACGCCCTTGCGCTCGAGCCAGGACCGGTAGTCGTCGAAATCCGCGCCCACGGCGCCCACCAGGACCGGGCGCAACCCGAGGCAGGCCATGCCGAACGCGATGTTCGCCGCGATCCCCCCGCGCCGGATCTCCAGCGCGTCGACCAGGAACGACAACGACACGGTCTCCATCTTTCCGGGCACCAACTGGTCGGTGAAGCGGCCGGGAAAGGTCATCAGGTGGTCGGTCGCGATCGAACCGGTTACGGCGATCCGCACAGTCTGCTCCTTGCTGGCGCGTAGCCGGCGGAACCCGCCGGCTCGGCAAGGTTACCGTCAGACGGCTCAGTGGAAGGAGTCTCCGCAGGCGCAGGATCCCGTGGCGTTGGGGTTGTCGATGGTAAAGCCCTGCTTCTCGATGGTGTCGACGAAATCGATCGTCGCGCCGGTCAGGTAGGGAGCACTCATCCGGTCCGTGACGACCTCCACGCCACCGAACTGGCTTACCTGGTCGCCGTCCATAGAGCGCTCGTCGAAATAGAGCTGGTAACGCAGGCCGGAGCAGCCACCGGGCTGTACAGCGACTCGCAGCCGCAGATCATCCCGGCCTTCCTGGTCGATCAGGTTCTTCACCTTGGCCGCGGCGCCGTCGGTGAGGATGATGCCCTGCTGCTGCGTGGTCTCGCCCTGAACCGTCATATCTCGCTCGCTCCTGCACTCGCTAGTGGTCACGGCCGCCTCTCCGGCGGCGCGCCATGGCCTTACCCCAGCGTCAACGATATGACTCCCACGGTCATTCCGTCTGCCGGGGTACCGCGTCCGCGCCCGCGGCGCTCCGGATCAGCCTATGTCGTGACCTGACCGGTGACGTATACGAGTGGCACGTATGATAGGTATCGTCAGTCCGACGATAAGGGGACGTCATGACGATGACCGCCGGTAAGGCCCGGCCGCTGCTCGTGCTCGGCGCCGGATCCGATCCAGCCAGCGAGCGCGGCGTGGAGTGCCCGGGCGCGCTTCCCCCGGCGTCCGATCCCGCGCTCGCCGAGCGCGCGCGCGCCGCCAAGCAGGCCCTCGGCACCAGCGTGTTCGTACTCGGCCACCACTACCAGCGCGACGAGGTCATCGCCTTCGCGGACGTGACGGGCGATTCGTTCAAGCTGGCCCGTGACGCGGCCGGCCGGCCTGAGGCGGAGTACGTGGTCTTCTGCGGTGTGCACTTCATGGCCGAGTCGGCTGACATCCTCACCACCGACCGCCAGCAGGTGGTGCTGCCCGATTTGGCGGCGGGCTGCTCCATGGCGGACATGGCGACCTTCGATCAGGTCGAGGAGTGCTGGGAGGCGCTGGAAGACGCCGGCGTCGCGGATGATGTGATCCCGGTCACCTACATGAACTCCTCCGCCGACATCAAGGCGTTCGTAGGCCGGCACGGCGGGACCGTCTGCACGTCCTCGAACGCGCGGCGCGCGCTCGAGTGGGCACTGAGCCACGGCAGCAAGGTCCTTTTCCTGCCCGACCAGCATCTCGGCCGCAACACCGCCGTCCTCGAGATGGGCATGGACCTGGCGGATTGCGTGGTCTACGACCCGCACCGGCCGGGCGGAGGGCTTTCTCCCGAACGGCTGCGCGGCGCGACAATGATCCTTTGGCGAGGCCACTGTTCGGTGCACGGCCGGTTCAGCCGGGAAGCGGTCGATGAGGTCCGTGCGCGAATCCCCGGGGTCAACGTGATCGTCCATCCCGAGTGCCGGCACGAGGTCGTGACCGGCGCCGACGCCGTCGGCTCCACCGAGCGGATCATCGACACCATCGAGCGCGCGCCCGCGGGTTCGGCGTGGGCGGTCGGCACCGAACTGAACCTGGTGCGGCGCCTCGCCGCTGACCACCCGGACAAGACGGTCGTCTTCCTCGACCGCACGGTCTGCTTCTGCTCGACGATGAACCGGATCGATCTGCCGCACCTGGTCTGGGCGCTCGAGTCGCTGGCCGGCGGCCGGGTGGTGAACCGGATCCAGGTGGAAGACCAGACCGCGCGCTATGCCCGTGCGGCGCTCGACCAGATGCTGGCGCTGCCGTGAGCCAGCGGCTGCCGGGCCGGGCGTTCGGCCCGGCGGCTCACCGGCCGGTCGTTCACAGGCCGGGCGCGCCCCATACGGGGAACCAGCGGCCCAGGTCGGTCTCGAGCGGAAGCTCGCCCTCGATCGCGGCCTTGATCTGCAGCTCCAGGCCGCCGTCCCGCTTCTCCCCCAGCAGCGGCGCGAACGGGTAGAACGTGCCCCGCTTGTACAGGTAGACGATGGCGAGGCGGCGCTCGCGCGGATCGTGGAAGGTCACCAGCGAGCACAGCAGCGACGGGCCGAAACCGTTGTCGGCCAGCGTCGAGTTCACCGCGTGCAGGTTGGTGACGAGCGCCTCGAACTGGTCCGCCGGCTGGCGGATGACCATCCACGTGAAGCCGTAGGAATCGGTGGTGACCTCCACCGGCATGGTCTTTTCCGCGTCGCTGTCGAGCAACTGGCGCACGTCGGCCTCGACGTCGCTGAACGCGCGGCCCTCCATCTCACGGAAGGCGACAGAACCTACTCCGGTCGGGGTGAATGAGGTGCCCGCCGCGAGGGTGATCGCGGCCGACGGGAGCGCGAACAGCCGGTCCAGATCCGGCTGGACCGGCTTGGTCCGGCCGAGCAGCGCATCCAGGAACCCCACGCGTGCTACCTGCCGATCTGCTGTGAGATCTTGGCCAGTTGCGCCAGCCTCTTCTCCAGCGGCGGGTGCGTGGAGAACAGGCCGGAGATGCTGCCCTTGGTGAACGCGGGCACGAAGTAGAACGCGTTGAGCGCCTCGGCGGCGCGCAGGTCCCTGGTCGGGATCCGCGCGATCTGCCCGCTCACCTTCTGCAGGGCGCTCGCGAGGGCCGAGGGCTGCCCGGTGAGCAGCGCACCCGATCGGTCCGCGGCAAGCTCGCGGTACCGGGAAAGCGCGCGGATCAGCAGGAAGCTGACGGCGTAGACCACGACGGACACCGCCATGATCGCCAGCATGACGATCGCGGTGTTGTTGTCGCCGCCCCGGCGGTCGCGGCCGCCGCCGAACAGCTCGCCGTAGAACGCGAACCTGACCATCAGGCCGGCCACGATGGCGAGGAACGAGGCGATCGTCATGACCACCACGTCCTTGTGCGCCACGTGCGACATCTCGTGCGCGATCACACCTTCGAGCTCGGCGCCGTCCAGCCTTTTCAGCAGGCCGGTGGTCACGCAGAGCACGGCCACCTTGGTGTTGCGCCCGGTGGCGAACGCGTTCGGCATGTCGGTGTCGGAGATCGCGATCCTTGGCTTGGGCATGTCGGCGAGAGCGCAGAGCCGGTCGACGATGCCGTGCAGCTCCGGCGCCTCCGCTGGGCTGACGACCCGGGCCCGCGACGCGGCGAGGGCGATCTTGTCGGAGAAGAAGAGCGAGCCGATCGTCATCCCGCCGCCGATCAGGACGGCGATGAACACGATGCCGGCCGTCGAAACACCGAACCGGCCGAGCAGCAGCACGATCGCGATGACAAAAACCACGAGGACGAGCCCGAGCAGGAACATCGTCAGGGCCATCCGCGTGGTGAGCCCCCGGTCAGGGGCAAATCGGGTCCGCGCCATCACAATCTCCACCTTCCAAGCGCCGTCACCCACATTCCCAGTTACATGCTTACAACCTTTGGCGTCAGCCCGGGATAAGGCCTTCCTCCCCCATCAGCTCCCTGACCTCCTCGATCGTCGCGTCAGCGGGCGGCAGGATGAGGTCGGAAGCATTGAGCGCATCCGCCGGAAGCGGCGACCCCACCGCGCGGACCTGGGCAAGCAGCTCCTCGAGCGCCGTGCGGAAGGCAGCCTCGTCGCCGCCGCTGAGCGCCGCGTACAGCTTGTTGTCAAGGGGGTTGAGTTCGCTGACGGCTGAGTCTTCCACGCTGAGCTGGCCCTCGCCCATGATCCGGACGATCATGCGCCCTCCCCGGCGGCGGGTGGCTGGTCGGCCGGCTTCGCGGGTGGCACCTGCTGACTCGCCTGGCCCGCGGTGGCGGTGCTCGGCTGGCCCGCGCCGCGGGCGCCCTCGATCTGCGCGGGCGCCGTCGCCTCGCCGAGTTCACCCTTGAGGCGCCGCATCTCGAGTTCGACGTCGGAGGTGCTGCTCATCCGGTCAAGCTCGGCCTGGATGTCGTCCTGCTGCCCGCTCCCGGTGAAGTCCTCGAGGGCGCCGGAGGCGAGCAGTTCGTCGATCGCGCCCGCCCGCGCCTGCATCTGGGCAGTCTTGTCCTCGGCACGCTGGATCGCCATGCCGACGTCGCCCATCTCTTCCGAGATGCCGGAGACGGCCTCGCCGATCCTGGTCTGGGCCTCGGCCGCGGTGTAGGTGGCCTTGATCGTCTCCTTGCGCGTGCGGAACGCGTCCACCTTGGCCTGGAGCCGCTGCGACGCGATCGTCAGCTTCTCCTCCTCGGCCTGCAGTGACGCGTACTGCGCGCGCAGATCGCCGATCTGGCCCTGCACGCCCGACCGCCGGGTGAGCGCCTCACGCGCCAGATCCTCACGGCCGCCGGCCAGCGCCTTGCGCCCCTGGTCCTGGAGCTTGCCCTGCTGCAGTTCGAGCTGGTTGATCTGCAGCTCGACACGCTTGCGCGAGGTGGCGACGTCGGCCACGCCGCGCCGTACCTTGGTCAGCAGCTCGAGTTGCCGCTGGTAGGAGTAGTCCAGGGTCTCGCGCGGATCTTCCATCTTGTCCAGGGCCTTGTTGGCCTTGGCTTTGAAGATCATCGAAACCCGCTTGATGACGCTCATAGGCGCGGCCGTCCCCTTCGTTCCCGTAGGCCGTCTGCTGGTGCCCGCCTGACTTTCTGCCAGGTGCTACCAACTGTAGAACTACTTCACGCATGCTCTGCCGCCCCGCATCAGCAGGGCAGCCGTTCCGCAGATCGGATTCCACCCTACGCGGTCACGTATGTGACCGTCACCACGTTCACTACCGGTAGGATTTGCGCGTGTTCCGACGCCAGAGCGCAGCCCCGGCGGACGAGCCTGCCCACGGCAAAATGGATGCGACGGGCCGCTCGGCCGCTGAGAACGGCGACTCAACAGGTGCCGACCGCGGAGCCAAGGGCGCCGCGGCGGCCAGTGCGGGTAAAGGACGGCCGACGCCCAAGCGGAGCGAGGCCGCGCCACGCCGTCAGCCGTTCGCGGCACCAGGCAACCGCAAGGAGGCGGTCAGGCAGTCGCGCGCCCGCGGCCGGACGGAGCGCGCGCGCCGCGCGGAAGGGCTCAGGCGCGGCGACGAGCGGTACCTGCCGGCCAAGGACACCGGCCCGGTGCGCGGGCTCGCCCGCGACTACGTCGACTCACGGCGGATGCTCAGCGAGTACTACCTCTACGTGGTCGGTGTGCTGTTCGTCCTGCTCATACTGCCCTTCACCGCGGCCAAGCTGATCGTCTACCCGCTGGTGCTCACCGCGCTTGTCACGGTGGTGCTCGAAGGCGTCATCACCAGCCGGCGGGTGCGCAAGATCGCAGCGGAGCGCTTTCCCGGCGTGCCCACCAAGGGCGTCGGCTTCTACGCGATCATTCGGTCCGCGCAGATCCGCAGGCTCCGTCTCCCGCCGCCGCGGGTCAAACGGGGCGACAAGATCTAGATCAGCCGTCAGCGGAATTCTCCCGAGCGGTGCCGCGCTCGGCCCGCGCCGCCGCGCCATGCTGCCCGCGCCCGTCGGCCAAGCAGGCTCCCTAACTGAGGAGGCGTGGTGCGCGTCATCGCGATCGAGGAGCACTTCTGGACGCCTGGAGTCCGCGCCGCCACCGCCTCCTACCGGCCGGGCGGGGGCCGTCCCGACACACTGGCCAAGCTCGACGACCTCGGCGAGGGGCGCCTCGCCGACATGGACGCCGCCGGCATCGACGTCCAGGTGCTCTCGGTCAACGCGCCCGCGGCGCAGGAACTCGACGCGGCGGAGGCGGTGCCACTGGCCAGGGACGCCAACGACCGGCTGGCGGCGGCCGTCGCCGCGCACCCCGACCGGTTCGCCGGTTTCGCGACGCTGCCGACCGCGGATCCGGCCGCGGCCGCGGCCGAACTCGACCGCGCGGTGACGGGCCTCGGCTTCAAGGGCGCCATGATCCATGGCCACACGCGCGGCCGGTTCCTCGACGACCCCGCCTACCTGCCCATATTCGAACGGGCAGCGGCTCTCGACGTCCCCATCTACCTGCATCCGACCTTCCCGACGCCGCCGGTGATCCAGGCGTACTACGGCGGTTTCGACGCGCCGGTCAGCGGCGTGCTCGCCACGGCCGGCTGGGGCTGGCACGCGGAGACCGGCCTGCACGCGCTCCGCCTCGTGCTCGGCGGCGTGTTCGACCGCTTCCCCGCCCTCCGGGTCATCATCGGCCACATGGGCGAGAACATCCCGTTCTCCCTCGCCCGTGCGGACGAGCGGCTCAGCCCGGTGGCCACGCACCTCAAGCGGCGCGTCGGCGAGTACTTCCAGGAGAACTTCTACATCACCACGAGCGGCTACTTCACCGACCCGCCGCTGCTCTGCGCGCTGATGGTCCTCGGCGCCGACCGGATCATGTTCTCCGTCGACTACCCGTTCAGCGACAACGCGGCGGGCCGGGCGTTCCTCGACCGGGCGCCCATCAGCGCGGCCGACCGGGAAAGGATCGCGCACGGCAATGCCGAACGGCTGCTGCGCATGTGACGCGGTCAGACGCGGTGCGTGCGGCTCGGCGATGAGCGCTGCGGCACCGCGATGAGCGCATAGGGTCGAGCGCATGGAACACCGTCGTCTTGGCCGGTCCGGCCTGAAGATCAGCGAGATCGCGTACGGAAACTGGATCACCCACGGCTCGCAGGTGGAAGAGGACGCGGCACGCGCGTGCGTCGCCACCGCGCTGGACGAGGGAATCACCACCTTCGACACGGCCGACGTATACGCGGGCACCCGCGCCGAGGAGGTAGTCGGCCGCGCGCTTGCCGGGGTGCGCCGCGAGTCCGTCGAGATCTGCACGAAGGTGTACTGGCCGACGGGGAAGGGCCCGAACGACAGCGGGCTCTCGCGCAAGCACATCATGGAGGCGGTGGCCGGCTCGCTCCGCCGGCTCCAGACCGACCACATCGACCTGTACCAGGCACATCGCTACGATCACGAGACGCCGCTCGAGGAAACCCTCCGCGCGTTCGAAGACCTGGTCCGCCAGGGCAAGGTCCTGTACATCGGGGTATCCGAGTGGCGGGCGGCGGAGATCGGCGACGCGCTGCGGATCGCCGACCAGATGGGCTTCGACCGGATCGTGTCCAACCAGCCGCAGTACAACATGCTGTGGCGGGTGATCGAAACCGAGGTCATCCCGCTGTGCGCGAAGGAGGGCATCGGCCAGATCGCCTGGTCGCCGATCGCACAGGGTGTGCTGACCGGCAAATACCGGCCCGGGAGCCCGCCGCCGGCCGGCTCGCGGGCCACCGATCCGAGCGGGTCCGGCTTCATCAGGCATTTCCTCGAAGAAGACGTGCTGACCCGGGTACAGCAGCTCGCGCCGATCGCGGCCGAGGCTGGCCTGTCCCTCGCGCAGCTCGCGGTCGCCTGGACCCTGCAGAACCCCAGCGTGTCCGCGGCCATCATCGGCGCCACCCGGCCGGAGCAGGTCAGGGAGAACGCGAAGGCGTCGGGGGTCCGGCTGAGCGACTCGGTGCTGCGGCGGATCGACGAGATCCTCGGCCCGGTCGTCGTGCGTGATCCCGCCAGGACCACGAGCCCGCCGCGCCGCCCCTAACCAGGCGTCCCTGAGCCGGCGTTCTCGTGCCCAGGCCGGTCAAACGAGGCCGGCGGCCTCCCGCGGCACGCGGCCGCCGCGAATCACCCAGATGCCGGGTGGAGGCTCATCGGGCCGTAGGTGATCTGGCCGTCCTCGAGCAGGGTCACCTGGTCGACGCCGGCCTCGAGCAGGGAGCGCCAGCGCTCGCCGAGCCAGCTCTCGGCGTCGGACTGGCTGGGGAACGTCTCCTGCGGCAGTGTCTTGGCGGTCAGCGTCGAGCCGTCTGTCTTCTCGTACCGCCAGGTCCAGGTCACCGTCCCAGTGTAGGACGGCCCGGTGCGGGACGGCCCGGTGCAGGACAGCCCGGTGCAGGACAGCCCGGTTGGAGGACAGCCCGGTGCGGGACAGCCCGGTGCGGGACAGCCCGGTGCAGGACAGCCCGGTTGGAGGGGCCCGGCGCAGGACCGTGTGTGCCGGTTGACTCGGGTCACGGGCTCATGCTTCGCTGCACCACCATATGGACGTGCAGTTGGCCGGGACCGGCGGCCCGGCCGGATGGCCGCAGCCGGGCTGCGGCTGCGCTTCCTGCGCGCGCGCACGCCGGGGCGGCCGGGCGCGGGCCCCGGCCGAG